>DAIMKE010000024.1:0-11650 GCA_036721875.1 Bradyrhizobium sp.
ACGCGCCAGCGAGCATCCGCTTGCGGATGCCATCGTGAATGAGGCCAAGGAACGCGGTGTCCAGATCACGAACGTCCGCGACTTCGAAGCGCCTGCCGGAAAGGGCGCGCGTGGAACGGTGGAAGGAAGGAAGGTCCTGCTTGGGAACGCCGCGTTCCTGCGCTCGCAAGGGGTGGAGATTTCCGGCCTAGAAGCCGAGGCCGAACGGCAGCGGGGCGAAGGGGCGACTGTCATCAACATGGCGGTCGACGGCAAGCTCGCTGGGATTCTCGCGATTGCCGATCCAATCAAGCAGTCGACGCCCGAGGCCCTGCGTGCCCTGGCTGCCGAGGGCGTCAGAGTGATCATGCTAACGGGGGACAACCGAACCACCGCGCAAGCCGTAGCGCGCAAGCTGGGAATTGCGGATGTCGAGGCGGAAGTGCTCCCCGATCAGAAGAGCGCCGTCGTCGCCAAGCTGCAAGAGGAAGGCGGGATCGTCGCGATGGCCGGCGATGGCGTTAACGACGCGCCTGCTCTGGCCGCCGCCGAGGTCGGTATCGCCATGGGCACCGGAACGGACGTCGCAATGGAAAGCGCCGGCGTCACCCTACTCAAGGGAGACCTCAACGGCATCGTGCGGGCGCGACGGCTCTCGCGCGCGACCATGGCCAACATCCGGCAGAACCTGTTCTTCGCCTTCGCCTACAACGCAGCCGGTATCCCGATTGCGGCCGGGGTGCTGTACCCGGCGTTCGGCTTGCTGCTGTCTCCCATTGTAGCGGCCGCCGCAATGGCGCTCTCGTCGGTGAGCGTGGTGGGTAATGCGCTGCGGCTGCGAGCGATCCGGGTCTGAACCAGTCCATTCAGGAACTGGGACCCGCAAGAACGTTTCGTCGCGCCGCCCGGGACCCCTGCGGGGGCGACCCGCACGACCGGAGTGGGGTATCACACTCAACAGATGATCAGCACCCACCTTCATGTGTATGCCGGTTTGAGAATGGCCAGGCCCACCTCCGTCACGCCGGCAAAGGCAGCCAGTCGATCGTCCACGCCAGCTTCACCAGCAGGGCGGGGATCCCAAATCGATCGTCGCATCCAGCCGCTACCGAAGTAGATCGGTCCCGTCATCGTCCCTCCGGCACCACGACGGAATCACGGCTTGCGATTCGAGAATGGCATCAAAGCGAAATTGCAAGCTTTCCGGGTCTCACACCCGTAAAGCTTGCAATCTCAAATGTCCTCGCCCCAGAAAATCAACCCTCGCTCAGTGGCTTGGGAGACTTTTCACGGCCGACCTTATTTCAGGTTGGTGACCGCGGTTAGGTCAGCCGAGAGCTTTACGATGCCGGCGGCGCCGCACCAATTCGAGCCAACGCCGGTCGGATTGATCGGCGTGAAGCTGCCATCGAACTTGGCGGTGTAGTCGCCGGTGAAGGCATTGCAGTTGCCTTTAGACAGGTTGGTATCGGAATAACGCAGATCCAGCGTAAAGACCTTGTAGGAAAAGCCAATTCCGATATTCCACGTGTTGTAGTCAGCATAGTGGATACCCAGCGGGGAAGCAGGCACCCCGTAGAATGAATCCGTCGTCCCAAACCATTGGCGCCCAAATTCCCCCGACACGTACATGCCGATGCCGCTGCTGCCGAAGATCGTACTCGGGGCGGTGTATTTGCCAATGATCGAGGAATAATTGCCCCAAGCGCCGGAGTTCAAGAAGCTCGGACTATAATACTCGTTCAGGCCAACCTGCCAGTTCTCGTTAACAGTGTAGTTGACCTTGCCATAGACCTCGAAGAAGCTGACGTCCTTCTTCATGACGTTGCCGTTGGGCACGAAGTTGGCGGCGCACTCCGCACCGAGCGGCTTTCCCGTAAAATCCGTCGCGGCGCCGTAGACGCACGTGCCACCCGGATACAGATATCCCCAAACACCGAAATCAAAGGCGAAGGCACCGAAGGTTGGGCGGATACCGCCATAGACGTCGATTTCAGCGGCTGGGCGGTTCGTGAACGAGATGCTCGAGCCGGAAAGACCGGCATATAGCTGCAGGTCCTTGGTGACGTTGTATCGAGGCTCGAAGTAGGCCGTCACTGAGGGCTTATGGTTGGACTGAGTGACACCGCGGAAGATATAGTCGTTCGTGATCGCGCTGCCGAACGCAAGGTCCCACGGGTCGAAAGCAGCCGGCGGAGGGGCCTTGGCGGCTTTCACCGGCAAATCCGCCGCGAGAGCCGAACCCGATACCATTGCCAGCGCCGTTGCCAACAGAGCCCATCTTTTCATTACGATTCCCTCAGTTTTCGTTGCCGGAGTGCCAGGAATGGCAAAGCGAGCACGGCAATCGGTGACCACGCATTTCACCCAACATTGACATACTCGTGAAGCAACAAACCCGAGCAACTGCCTAATCTCTAGGCGACGAGCAGCGCTTGGACGCGTTTTTCAGGTGCTTGTGGCATTTTGACCACATGGCAATTCTATCGCGCACTTCGCTTTACGCGCAGGAGTGATTTTGTATATCAGCACAGTCTGATGCACTGCCGCTTCCGGAGGCTACATTGAACGGGTTCGAGTTGAAGGAGTGGCGCAAACTTATGGGCCATACGCAGCTGCAGGCTGGCGATGTGCTGGGCGTGACCAGAGCGACCATCCAAAACTGGGAGCATGAAATCACTCCCATACCGATTGCGGTGGGCCTAGCCTGCAGACTGCTCTTGCGACGATGGAAGCAGCGCCCGGAATTTGGCCCGGTGACACTGGTCTACACAAATTTTCCTCTGCCCGGCGTTTCGAGCATTTCGCCCGACGGGCTGAGCCTAACCTGTCAACGATGCATCAACAACGCGGATGCCCTTATCAGAATCAATGAACTTTGCGGCAATCCGAGCTTCTTCAATCCGATGATATTTGACGAGCTTGGAATCGGCGTTTGGAGTGGTCTTGAGCTGATGGAAGAATGCCAAAGATATTGCTCAACTGCGACGCGGAGAGGTCCTGATACACCCAAGATTGCTCCCGAACATCGATAACGAACATGGACTCGTGGGACCTCAAGAAGTGGCGCAAACGGCTTGGCTGCAACCAGTTTGAAGCGGCAGAGAAACTCGGGGTACACCGCGGAGCGGTGCAAAACTGGGAGTGCGAGGTCAGACAAGTACCGAAGGCGGTTGAGCTCGCCTGCGAAGAGCTCAGCCGACTCGCGAAACGACAGCCAGACTTTGGTCCCGTCTGGCTGGCATATACAGACGGTCCACTGTTGCAGCATTCGGAAGAGGTGTATCAGGTATCGTTGCTAGGCTGCGAATCCTATCCAACCAACAAAGCCGCCATTCACCAGGCGTGCAGGTCGAGCGGTGATCCCTTGTTTATTGCTCCGCTTATTTTCGGTGATGACGGATCCATCATCTGGGATACTCCGGCCGTGATTGAGGAGTGCAATAAGCGCCGCCGGTCGTCGCCAGAATCGTAACCTGTGCCGCTGACCACGAACCTTGTTTTTGGTCACCCCGAGGCGGGCAGGATCTGAATTCGTGTTTGCTTGCCGTGAGTCGCGGCACCGCGTGCGCGCTTCGCGACCGCATCGAAGCGCGTGGCGCTGGCGGCGCCGTCTTTGACATTGATTTATGCAATCACACCTCGGTGGATGCTGTATCTTCACGCTGATGACAAACGATCTAACGATCCTGACGCGATGATCGCCCCAAAACGCCTTGCGAATCCGCTGGCGGATCGCGAGAGCAAAGAAACCGCGCCTGGCGCAGCGAAAGGAGCAACCAACGCACTCAATTTTCGAATTGCTAAAGGCCTTCGCTCGGGCGCTGTCCCTCGTCCCTTCTGCGCCAGGGCAATCGGCCGTCGACCTCTATCTGAAGCGAAAAGCTCAACAGCGTCCGGATCATGATGATCACGGCCAGTATGCCGAGACGCTCAAACGTCGGCACGATCGCGACCATTCCGATGATGTCCGCGGCGATGAAGAACTCAAGGCCGAGCAGGATCCCTCGCCCCAGATTGGCCCTGTACGAACGATAGGCTCGGGTCCACTCTCCTGTCATGACGTCGCGCGCCATCCAGATTGTCGCGAAAAGCACTCCCAAAAGGATCACCGCAACGCCGAGCACTTCGATCGCCGTTGCGATCCAGTGAAGCGTGTGGCCTAGTCCTTCCCGAACTTCTCCGCTCAGCAACTCGGACATCGCTCACTGCCTCTTCGTTTCTCGCTCGCGCTTCTGCGACGACAACAGTAGCGGCGTGCCGCCAAATTTCCGCCGATTGACTTGGCTCAACTGCAACTGCGAAGTGCGCCTCGGTGCGGCGGTCGCGCCGAGGTGGTGTATGTCGCAGACGGAGGCACATTGGAAGCCCCGGGTTACGCGATCGATTGCCAAATGCACGCTCAAAACCCAAGGTTCAAAGGGCTCGAACATGGCAGCATAAATTCATTGATGTCGCAGGTTCGTTTCGAAGCAACTGTTGCGATGCGGTTACAGCAGTTCTGCCGAGCGCTGTTACTGTTAAAAGTTGGCGAGGCCCGGGGCCTTACGACCCAACTGAAAGGGAATTGAAATGACGAAGAATTTTTTGCTTGTCACTGCAAGCCTGATCGCACTCAGCGCGGCTGCGCCGGCGGTGGCTGCTGACCTCGCGCCGCGGCCTTACACCAAGGCGCCCGCGATGGTCGCCGCGATCTATGACTGGAGCGGCTTCTATATCGGCATCAACGGCGGTGGCGGCTCCGCCCGCTCGTCCTGGGACCAATTGGCGCCGTTCGTGGTGGGTGAAGGCTCCCACAACGCGACCGGCGGCACGGTCGGTGGCCAGATCGGCTATCGCTGGCAGACAGCCAACTGGGTGTTCGGCGTTGAAGGCCAGGGCAACTGGGCCGACTTCTCGGGTGACAACATCAGCACCGGCATCCTCGGTCAGCGCAATCGCTCGCGCATCGACGCGTTCGGCCTGATCACCGGCCAGGTCGGTTACGCCTGGAACAACGTGCTGCTCTACGTGAAGGGCGGTGCCGCTGTGGTGGGCGACAAATACGATGTGTTCAGCACCGCCACTGGCGCTACGCTCGCCTCGGCCAACGAGACCCGTTGGGGTGGCACGGTCGGCGCTGGCCTCGAGGTCGGCTTCGCGCCGAACTGGTCGGTTGGCGTTGAGTACAATCACATCTTCCTTGGTGATCGGAACATCAACCTCAGCACCGGCGGCCTGCTCGTCCGGACCGATCGCATCAGCCAGGACGTCGATATGGGCCTGGTGCGCCTGAACTACAAGTTCGGCGGCCCGATCGTCGCGAAGTACTGATCAACCGCTCGAACCAGAGTGGTTTCTAAAGCCCCGGCCTTGGCCGGGGCTTTTTTGTGGGACTCGGGCGTGGCAGCGACTTGCAGGTGAAAGCCCTGTCGTAAGCTGGCACCGCGAAGTAAATCGCTGAGCGTCTGACCGCGAGGCCGGCGTGAAGGAAGCGGGGAGCGAGGCTCCGGGCCGACGCCAGGAGCCGAATAGAAGGCTGAGCCGAGCAGGCGCCCAACCTCAAAGCCTTTGTGATAGCAAGGCGATGTAGATCCGGCGGTCTTGCAGCGAGGGCCGCTGCTCTTGTACCGGGAGATCTCGCCTTGCGCCTGAAAGAACGACGATCGCCGCGAGGCCTCTGCACATGTTCATCCATGTTTCGACGTCGGCAAACTTGCACCTTCCTTCCAATCGTTGGAAGGTCAAGAGCCGTCGTGACCAGTCGTGAGCGAGCGCAAGCAGCGAGAACGCGGTCAGGCGGGCGGCGCGCTGTCCGTCATGGCGTAGGGTGAAACGCGCTGCAACGTACGTCGACTAACTAACGCGCTGCTCAGCCGGCTTGCTTGGCAGCGTGAGGTTGCGGGCCGTGTTGGCGAGGGCGATGTGCGAAAACGCCTGGGGGAAGTTCCCCGCCTGCCGCCGCGCCACCGGGTCGTATTCCTCGGCGAGCAGCCCGACATCGTTGCGCAAGGCGAGAAGACGCTCGAAAAGGGCACGCGCTTGCGCCTCACGGCCTTGCAGGAGGAGGTTGTCGGCAAGCCAGAAGCTGCATGCCAGGAAGGCTCCCTCCCCTGGCGGCAGCCCGTCCAAAGTCTCCTCCGTGTCGTAGCGCAGGACAAAGGTGTCCTCGACGAGAAGACGCTGCTCGATGGCGGCGACCGTGCCGCGGACGCGAGGATCGTTCGGCGGCAGGAACCCTACCAGCGGAAGCAAGAGCAGGCTCGCGTCGAGGTGCCGCGAGCCGTAGGATTGCACGAAGCTGCCAAGGTCGGGATCGAAGCCTTGTCGGCAGACCTCTTCATGGATGCGGCTCCGCAGCGCGCGCCAGCGCTCGAGCGGGCCTGAAAGGCCGAATTCCTCAATCCCCCGGATCGCCCGGTCGAGAGCCACCCAGGCCATCACCTTGGAATGGGTGAAGTGGCGCCGCCCGCCCCGCACCTCCCAAATGCCCTCGTCGGGCTCGCTCCAGATCGTCTCGAGGTGTTGGACGAGCGCGCGCTGCAACGCCCAACCCGCCTCGGTCGTATCGAGGCCGCCCCGCCGAGCCTGATGCAACGCATCCATGACCTCGCCGAACACGTCGAGCTGGCGCTGAGTTTGGGCGGCGTTGCCGATGCGCACCGGTCGCGAGCCCTCGTACCCTGCGAGCCAGGGCACCTCCCATTCGCTCAGGCGCCGCTCTCCCGAAAGGCCATACATGATCTGGATCTGGGACGGGCTGCCGGCGACCGCGCGCAGCAGCCAGTCGCGCCAGGCTTTCGCCTCCTCGTAGTAGCCCGCGTCCATGAGAGAGATCAGGGTGAAGGTGGCGTCGCGCAGCCAGCAGAAGCGGTAATCCCAGTTGCGCGGCCCGCCGATCCGTTCGGGAAGCGAGGTGGTCGGGGCCGCCACGATGCCGCCGGTCGGCGCGTAGGTCAGGGCCTTGAGGGTGATGTGGGAGCGAAGCACGGCGTCGCGCCAGCCTCCCGCATGCCGGCAGTGGGAGGACCAGTCCGCCCAAAATGCCACGGTGTCGTCCAGCGCCGTTTGCGGATCGAGCGGCTCTGGCAAAGGAAGGTGCGATGGACCATAGGTTAACACGAACGATACCACCTCGCCGGCACTGATGGTGAATTCGCCGACGGTCTTCAGGTTCTCACCCCGCAGCGGAGCCGGCGTGCGCAGCACGACCATGTCGGGGCCCGCTACCGCGCGCAACCCGGTCCCATCCTCCAAGCGTGTGACCCAAGGCACGGCCGAGCCGTAGTCGAAACGTAGGACGAGCTCGGTCCGCATCATCACCTGCCCGCGCCGCCCCACGGCGAGACGGACGAGGTCGGACGCGACGCCGCGCAGCGGCATGAAGTCGATCAGCGTGACCGCGCCCTCGGGGGTCTCGAACTCCGTCTCCAGGATGAGTGAGCCATTCCGGTATCGGCGGGTGACCCGCGGGCTTGGATCGGCGGGCGCGATCAGCCAGCGCCCGTTCTCTTCCGAGCCGAGCAGCGCCGCGAAGCAGGCCCCTGAGTCGAAGCGCGGCCAGCACAGCCAATCGATCGAGCCGTCGCGGGCCACGAGCGCGGCGGTTTCGCAATCGCCGATCAGGGCGTAGTCCTCGATCAGGGAAGGCATGCAGGTGGCTCCGATGTTCGCGCGATCAACACTTGTCCCCGACCCGCACGCCAATCCACGCGCGGGCCGCGGCCTTGCAGGGCCAGCTCCAGCCCTCGATGTCGGGTAAGTTCTCGCTCTGGCCGCTGATGTATTCTTTGGGCTTCATGAGCTTGTCCGGAAGCGCTGCTTGACGTGCGCCATCGACCCGAGCCGCGGCGCGCTCGCTCACGCTCGTCTCCCGGTGGAACCCCTCGAGCTCGTTCAGCACCACCATGTCGAAGGGCATGAAAGCGGACGCCGTGCTCGGAGAGGCGCCGCGCCGTCCGGCGGCTCGCCTCCGCAAGCCGCTTGTCTGAGGTCACGGACGTGGCGTCCGCGTCCGAGAGCACGGGCGCGATCGTCCTCATCTTAACCCCCCCGACGCGCCTTCGTGGCGCGCTCCAAGCTCCGTCAGGATCGCGTCCACGATCTCCCGCGGGCGGGCGTCGATCGAGACGACGATCGGGCGCTCGTCCGGGCCGGGCTCCTCGAGGGTGGCGAACTGGCTGTCGAGCAGGGCCGGCGGCATGAAGTGCCCGCTGCGGGCGGCCATGCCACGCGGCGGTCGGCCACTCGTCACCGCGAAGTGGACGCCTTTGCGCCGCAAGGCCCGCACGGCCGTGACCGCCCGCTTGGTTAAGGCCTTGTTCTCGTCGACGAGCGTGCCGTCCACATCGGCGATCAGGAGAGACAGGCGCTGCGGCTTCGGCCGGGCACTCATGAGGATCTCCGATTCACAGCGGACGCCACGAACGGCCGTCGCGGGCGAGGAGATCGTCGGCCTCCTTTGGACCGGCGCTTCCGGCCGCGTAGGTGGCCATCGGGGCGCGCCCATTCGACCAGGCCTCCAGCACGGGCTGCACGACGCGCCAGCCGGCCTCGATGTTGTCCGCACGCTGGAACAGCGTCGCATCGCCGATCATGGCGTCGTAGATCAGCGTCTCGTAACCGGTGCTCGGCTGGGCCCGGAAGTAGTCCTTGTAGAGAAAGTCCATGTTGACGGGGCCGAGTTGCACCTCTGGCCCCGGCAGCTTGGCGCCGAACTGGAGCGAAATGCCCTCGTCCGGCTGGATCTGCAGCACAAGCCAGTTCGGGATGCAGGCCTCGACGGCAGTGCCGCGGAACAAGGCAAGCGGAGCCTGCTTGAACTGGATCGCGATCTCCGTGTCGCGCTTGGGCATCGACTTGCCGGTGCGGAGATAGAACGGCACGCCGGCCCAGCGCCAATTGTCGATCATCAGCCGAAGCGCGACGTAACTCTCGGTCTGCGAGGCCGGGTCGACGTTCGGCTCGTCGCGGTAGTTTCGGACGGGCTGGCCACGCACTATCCCCACCGTGTATTGCGCGCGCACCGCCTGTTGCACGGCCGCCTCGCCGGACAGCTGGTGCACCGCCATGAGCACTTCCTGCTTCTTGTCGCGCACGGCGTGCGCGTCAAAGGAGATCGGCGGCTCCATCGCAGTCATCGTGAAGAGCTGGAATAGGTGGTTCGGCACCATATCGCGAAGCGCGCCCGTCGCGTTGTAGAAGGAGCCGCGCTTCTCAACCCCGACCGTCTCGGCCACGGTGATCTGAACGTGATCGATGCGATCGCGATTCCACAATGGCTCGAACAGGCCATTGCCAAACCGGAAAGCCATGATGTTCTGGACCGTTTCCTTGCCGAGGAAGTGATCGATCCGGAAGATCTGGTCCTCGCTCAACACTTCGAGGATGTCCCGGTTCAGCGCCCTGGCCGAAGGCAGGTCGTGGCCGAACGGCTTTTCGATGATGACCCGCCGCCAGGCGCCCTCCTCTTCCCGGGTAAGGCCCGCCTGGCCAAGATGCTTCACCACCGGCCCGAAGAACTGCGCCGCGACAGCCAGGTAGAACAGGACGTTCCCGCTGGTGCCACGGGCCGCTCCGGAAGCTTTGATGCGCTGAGAGAGCTCCCGATAGGTCGCCGGGTCGTTGATGTCGCCAGCGAGGTAATCCAGACGACGGACGACGCTGTTCCAGGCCTCCCGATCGAGGCTGTCGGCCGAGAACTCGCCTCCTTGGTCGGTGACTAAGCCCACCATCGTCGTGGTGAGGTCATCGCGCAGGTCGTCGGCCCCGATTTCGCTCCGGCCGACACCGATCATCGCGAACTCTTCGGGCAGAAGTTTCCAGCGCGCAAGGTTGTAGAGCGCCGGCATCAGCAGCCGGTGCGTGAGGTCGCCAGTGGCGCCGAAGATGACGAGCGTGCAGGCCGGGGCCGGCTTGGCGGCGCTGGCGCTTGGCGCGGTCTCGATATGCATCATGCTCGGCTCCCGGACGAGTGCGTGTGAGGCCTCAGACCGTCTTCGGCTCCCGATGCCCCCCGAACCCCTTGCGCATGGCCGAGAGCATCTTGTTGGCAAAGCTGTGCTCCTGGCGCGAGCGGAAGCGTGCGTAGAGCGCCGCCGACAGCGCCGTCGCAGGCACCGCCTCCTCGATGGCGGCGTTGATGGTCCAGCGCCCTTCGCCTGAATCCATCACATGGCCTCCGAAGCTTTGGAGATCTGGATCCCCGGCGAGCGCCATTGCGGTCAGGTCGAGGAGCCAGGACGAGATCACGCTGCCCTGGCGCCAGACCTCTGCGACATCGGCGAGGTCCAACTCGAACCGTTGCTCAGGGGGCAGCTCGGTCGAGTTCGCATGTTTCAGGATCTCGAAGCCCTCTGCGTAGGCCTGCATCAGGCCATACTCGATGCCGTTGTGGATCATCTTGACGAAGTGGCCGGCGCCGCTCGGGCCGGCATGGATGTAGCCCCGTTCCGCCCGTCCATCCCTGCCCTCCCGAGCCGGCGTGCGGGCGATGTCGCCGAGGCCGGGAGCCAGTGCGGCGAAGATCGGGTCAAGACGGTCCACGATTGCCTTCTCGCCGCCGATCATCATGCAATAGCCGCGCTCGAGACCCCACACCCCGCCGCTCGTGCCGACATCGACATAATGAAGCCCTTTGGCCGAAAGCTCGCGCGCGCGGCGGATGTCGTCCTTGTAAAAAGAGTTGCCTCCGTCGATCAGGACGTCGCCCGAATCCAGCATTTCCGAGAGCTCGCGAAGGGTCGTCTCGGTAACCTCGCCCGCGGGCAGCATCAGCCAGATGTGCCGCGGTCGTTCCATCGCGGCCACCACGTCCGGAAGATGGGCGGCGGCGAACGCCCCCTCCGCGGCGAGCTGCCTGCCCTGTTCTGGATCGCGGTCGTAGACCACACAGGTATGGCCGCGGCGCAGCAGACGCCGGACGATGTTGCCGCCCATCCGTCCAAGACCGATCATTGCAAGCTGCATGCGTCCTCTCCCTTTAGCCCAAGGCCCGCCTGACCGTTGCTTCGAGCAAGGCCAGACCGGCGGCGACATCGGAGCCCTTCAGCTGAACCCTCAGCGCCCGCCGGCCGCGCTCGGCGAGCACGTCGAAATCGCCGCGCGCCTGCGCAGCCTTGACGACGCCGAAGCTGAAGGCATGGCCCGGGATCGCGAGGTCATGCGCATCCTCCGCCGTGACCTGGAGGAAGACGCCCGAGTTCGGCCCGCCCTTGTAGGCCTGCCCGGTGGAGTGCAGAAACCGTGGCCCGAACCCGAGAGACGTGGCGACGCGCTTGGCATCGCGCACGCCGGCGCGCAGCCGCTGCAGCGTTGTCGCGCTTTGCGGGGTGCGGGCGACATAGGCGAGGAGCGCGAAATAGTCGCCCGGCGTTAGGCGCCCGAGATGCGCCCGGAGCCAGCCCTCGAGGCGATCGTCCGGGACCCGCTGACGCAGGTCGGCGGCGTTGCGCGAATCGGCATAAATCTCGACGCCTTCGCCCGAGAACACCGGCATTTCGAGCGGCAGCTCGCCGCTTTCCTCGTATGCGGTGGTCAGCTCGCGCGTTTTGACCTTGCTCGCCTCGACATCGGGCTGGTCGAAGGGATTGATTCCGAGGACCGCTCCGGCGACCGCGGTGGCGAACTCCCAGCGAAAAAATTCTTGGGCAATGTGGTCCAGCGCGGCGAGGTCGATGCGCGCGACCGGATG
>DAIMKE010000024.1:11660-16313 GCA_036721875.1 Bradyrhizobium sp.
GCAGGAGACCTCCCTGGCCAGGTCCATGCCTTCGAGGCCCGGCCACTCGGCGGCCTGCGCGCGCAGCGCGGCGAGGTCGAAGCGCGCGACCGGATGGCCCGCTTTCTCCAACACGGCGAGCGCAGCCTCTTGGCCGTTGTCGTCGTCCCCGTCAATGCGAAGATGGATGAAGAAGCGGTCCTGGCCATAGACCTCGGGCGGCCCGAGCGGTTCGGCGTCGACGGGTATAAGGCCGCGGCCGTTCTTGCCCGTCGATTCGGCGATGAGCTGCTCGGCCCAGGCCCCGAAGGCGGCAATTTTGGGGGCGGCGACAATCGTGATCTTGTCGCGGCCCTGGCGCGCGGCAAGGCCGATGGCAAGGCCGAGCAGCACGCCGGGGTTCTCGGTCGGCGGCACGTCGGGGCCGCAGGAGCGTGCCATCGCGCGGGCGGACTTGAGCAAGCGGCCGATGTCGATCCCGCTCGCGGCGGCGGGGACGAGGCCGAAGGCGGAGAGCACCGAATACCGCCCGCCGATGCTCGGCTCTCCGTGAAAAACCCGGCGAAAGCCGGCGGCGTGTGCCGCCTTCTCCAGGGACGAGTTGGGATCCGTGACGGCGACGAAACGGCGGCCGGCTTCGCCCAGCCCAGTGACGACCTTCACGCGGTCGAGGAAATAGTCCCGGAAGATGTTGGGCTCGAGCGTCGATCCCGACTTCGACGAGACGATGACAAGCAGCCGCCCGAGATCGACCGCCTGCTCGGTCGCCCTCACCTGGGCCGGATCGGTCGAGTCGAGGACATGCAGGCGCGGGAATCCCGGCGCGGACCCGAAGGTGTCGGCCAGCACTTGGGCCCCGAGGCTCGAGCCGCCCATGCCGAGCAGAAGGGCATCCTTGAAGCCTTCGCGCCCCACCTCCTCGGCGAAGGCGTTGAGTTCGTGCACGCGCGCGAGCTCCTCATCGGCGATGTCAAGCCAGCCGAGCCAGCGGTCCTCGTCCTTGCCGGTCCACAGTCTCTGGTCCCGATGCCAGAGGCGTCGCACGGCGCCGCTCACGCGCCACTCCTCGAGCGCCGCCTTGAGTTGGCCGTCGAGGCTGGCGCCGAGCCGAAGCGTCTGACGGCTGAGCCGCTGGCCCAGCACCGCCGCGCGCTTGCCCGCGACGGCGCCGAGCAGCCTGTCGGCGGCGTCCACGAAGAGCCGGACGCCCTCCTCGACAAGCTGCGCCGTGACTTTGTCGAGCGAGATACCGACGCGCTCAAGCGCAGCCAGGACCTGCTGCGCCTTTTCAACTCCCTCCGCGAGGGTGGGCCGCACGCGGCCGTGGTCGCGGAAGGCGTCCATGGTGGCCGGAGGCATCGTGTTGACGGTATCCGGTCCGATCAGCTCCTCCACATAGAGCACGTCACTGTAGGCCTTGTTCTTGGTGCCGGTCGAGGCCCAAAGAAGCCGCTGCGGCCGAGCGCCTCTCGCGGCCAAGCCGTTCCAGCGCGATGTGGCAAACAGGCGCCTGTAGCGCTGGTAGGCGAGCTTGGCGTTTGCGATCGCCACCTTGCCCTTGAGGCGTTCGAGCGCCGCCTTCTCGTCCGGGTCGTTCGCCTCCTGAACCTTCCGGTCGATCAGCTCGTCGACAGCGCTGTCGATCCGGCTCACGAAGAAGCTGGCGACGCTCGCGACGCGGCTCACGTCGCCGCCCTGGTCGGCCAGCCTCTCAAGCCCTTCGAGGTAAGCGTTGGCGACCTCCTCGTAGACGTTTTGGGAGAACAGCAGCGTGACGTTGATATTGATACCCTCGCCGATCAGCGCGCGGATCGCCGGCAGGCCCGCCTGCGTCGCCGGCACCTTGACCATCAAGTTATCCCGGTCGACCTCGCGCCAGAGCCGCCGCGCTTCCGCAACGGTCTCGCCGGTGTCGAGCGCAAGGTAGGGCGAGACCTCCAGGCTCACGTAGCCGTCTGCGCCGCCGGTGGCGTCGTAGACCGGCCGTAGAACGTCGGCTGCGTGCTGGATGTCCTTGATTGCGAGCTGTTCGAAGAGCCTCGTCACCGGGAGATCGGCCTGGCTCTCGGCGCTGCGAAGAGAGCTGTCGTATTCGTCCGAGTGAGCGATCGCTTTCTCGAAGATGGCCGGGTTCGAGGTCAGCCCCCGCAGACCGTCTTCCTCGACGAGCGTCCGGAGATGGCCGTCTGCAATGAAGCCGCTCGCGACGAAATCGAGCCACACGGCCTGCCCTTGGTCTTGCAGAGCCCTTAGGGGATTCGTCACGAGTGGCTCCTCCCGATCTGCGCCCTGGCCGCCTCATAGACCTTTTCCGGCATGAACCCGAACTTCGCCAGGAGGTCCTTGAGCGGCGCGGAGGATCCAAAGGTGTTCATGCCGATGATAGCGCCCCCGCGGCCGACGTAACGGTCCCAACCGACAACAGAGCCCTGTTCGACCGCCACGCGGGCCGTGATGGTGGGCGGAAGGACGCTGTCCTGGTAGTCCTCGTCCTGCTGCTCGAAGAGCTCCCAGGACGGCATGCTGACGACGCGGGCCGGGATGCCATCGGTCGTGAGGCGGTCGTACGCCGCCAGGCATAGCTGCACCTCGCTCCCTGTTCCGATCAGGATGAGCTCTGGTCTGCCGTTGTTCGCATCCGCCAGCACGTAGGCTCCACGCCTAAGCCCCGATGCCGGGGCATAACGCCCACGATCGAGAACCGGCAGCGCCTGGCGGCTCAACACGAGGCAGGCCGGCTGATGCTTTAGCTGCAGGATGACCCGGTACGCCTCCGCAACCTCGTTCGCATCGGCGGGCCGCAGGACGATCAATCCGGGGATCGCTCGCAAGCTCACGAGTTGCTCGACAGGCTGATGGGTCGGCCCGTCTTCGCCCACGCCGATCGAGTCGTGCGTGAACACATGGAACACGGGCAGCTCCATCAGGGCCGCAAGGCGGATCGGCGGCCGCATATAATCGCTGAAGATCAGGAACGTCGCGCCGAAGGGGCGAAGGCCTGACAACGCCAGGCCGTTGACGACCGCGCCCATCGCGTGCTCGCGCACCCCGAAATGCAGGTTGCGGCCGCCGGGCTCTCCCGGTTCGAGATCGCCCGCCGCTTCGAAGGTGAGCTTCGTCTTCGTGGAAGGCGCGAGGTCGGCTGAGCCTCCGATCAGCCAAGGTAACTTGACGGCGATGGTGTTCAGCACTTTGCCGGAGGCGTCCCGCGTCGCGACCCCTTTCTCATCGGCGGGAAAACTCGGGATGTCCGCATCCCAGCCGTCCGGGAGCGCTCTGTCTGCAGGCGATCAACACTCGTCGCGTGAGCCGGATCTCGCTCACGGCAGCTCCGCATCAGCCGGTCCCAGGCTTCATGCAGCTCCCGGCCGCGCCGGCCGATGCCCTCGCGAAAACGCTCGTAAACGCCCTCCGGCACGAGAAACTGCGCGTCCTCGGGCCAGCCGTAGAAACGTTTTGTGAGCGCACCTCCTCCTCGCCGAGCGGATCGCTGTGGGCTGCAGACGTGTTCTGCTTGTGCGGCGCGCCGTAACCGATGACGCTGTTGACGATGACCAGCGTCGGAGCGTTCTGAATTTGGCGGAAGCTGTTCAGCGCATGCTCGATTTGTGCGGTGTCGTTGGCGTCCTCGACCTTCAGCACGTTCCAGCCGTAGCCGCGGAAACGAGCGGCCACGTCCTCGCTGAAGGCGAGGGGCGTGTGGCCTTCGATGGTGACGGTGTTGCTGTCGTAGATCCAGCAGAGGTTTGCGAGCTTGAGGTGGCCAGCGAGCGAGGCCGCCTCGCTGGCCACGCCCTCCATCAGATCGCCGTCGCTGCACAGCACATAGACATCGTAGTCAAAGATCGGCAGGTCTGGCCGGTTGTAGCGGTTCGCGAGCCAGCGTGCGCCGATGGCCATCCCGACGCTGTTCGCGCAGCCCTGCCCAAGCGGCCCCGTAGTGGTTTCGACTCCCGGGGTCAGGCCGGATTCGGGATGGCCGGGGGTGCGGCTGTCGAGCTGGCGAAAACGTTTGATGTCGTCGAGCGTCACGCTTGGCCGGATCGATCCGGGGCTCGACTTGACCTCCGCAAGGTGCAGGATCGCGTAGAGCAGCATCGAAGCATGGCCGGCCGAGAGCACGAAGCGGTCCCGGTTGGGCCAGGTCGGATCGGCCGGATCGTAGCGCAGGAAACGCTGCCAGAGTGTGTAGGCCACGGGCGCTAACGCCATCGGCACCCCGGCATGACCGGACTTGGCCCGCTGCACTGCGTCCATCGCCAGCGTGCGGATGGTATTGATGCAGAGTTCGTCTTCTGCTGAACCGGTCATGTTGCCTATTTCACATTTTGCAATCACTTGTAATCAGGATCGGGCTTTGCTCCGTGCCACGCTAAAGGCCGAGGAAAGCGACAGGCGAACAGCGGAAGGCCACCGCCGGAACGTCATCGCATCCTGCTCTACGCCACATCAGACGCTTTGGCTTCTCAAGGCGTCATGTCCCGCTCCCGGGGATCATGTCGTTCCGAGGGAAGAACGATGGCTCCCACTTGGCCCGCTCAGTAGCAGGCTCTTCTCCAAACCCGCCGGGCGCCACCGTGAGGCGTCCGCACCAAGCGCCGCTCAAGAACGCAAGGGCCTCCGCGAGCCGCCGCATAGCCACCATAGTAACCAGGGTAGCCATCGTAGCCGTAA
>DAIMKE010000025.1:0-16098 GCA_036721875.1 Bradyrhizobium sp.
CGTGCGCACCGGGGAAGACGAACATTTCCTCCTCCCGATAGGCGGTGAAGCGGTCGGCGAGGCGAATGGCGAGATCGTCGGGCAGGGCGCGGTGGCCGGCGGCCGCGAGCGCGGCAAAGCCGCCCTTGACGGTCAGATGTCGCGCCTCGGCGAGCTTGAGCCGCCACGCGGCTTCCGCGTTCGCCCAGAAGTTTCGCGCGAACGCCAGCACCGCGGTTGCGACCTGGGCCGGCGGCAGCGGCGCGAGCTCTTCGGCGAATTCGTTCGCGATGGTGTTCCAGGCGATCTCGGGCCGGCCATAGGCCGACAGGATGGTGTCGTCCATGTCGATCAGCATGGCGCGCGGGAGCGGCCTCGATGCCGGCTTCATCGTCGTCATGGCCACTTCACCTCCGGGGGGAGCGACGACAGGATCGAGTCCACATTGCCGCCGGTCTTGAGTCCGAAGATGGTGCCGCGGTCGTAGAGCAGGTTGAACTCGACGTAACGCCCGCGCCGGATCAGTTGCTCCTCGCGATCCTCCGCGGTCCAGCTCGTCGCGAAATTGCGCCGCACGATCTCGGGATAGATTTTCAGGAAGGCGCGGCCGACGTCCTGGGTGAAGGCGAGGTCGGCGTCCCAGTCGCCTGAGTCATGCCAGTCGTAGAAGATGCCGCCGATGCCGCGCGCTTCCTTGCGATGCGGCAGGTAGAAATACTCGTCGCACCACTTCCTGTATTTGTCGTAGTCGACGACGCCGTGCGAGCCTTCGCAGGCTTCCCGCATCGCCTGATGGAAGGCAACCGTGTCGGGGTCTTCCTGGGTGCGCCGCCGGTCGAGCACCGGCGTCAGATCCGCCCCGCCGCCGAACCACGCCTTGGTGGTGACCACGAAGCGGGTGTTCATGTGGACGGCAGGAATGTGCGGATTATGCAGGTGGGCGATCAGCGAAATGCCCGATGCCCAGAACCTCGGATCGTCGGCGGCGCCCGGGATCTGGGCGCGGAACTCGGGCGCGAATTCGCCATGCACGGTCGAACAATGCACGCCGACTTTCTCGAACAGCCGGCCGCGCATGATCGACATCACCCCGCCGCCGCCGGGCTTGCCGGTGTGGTCGGTGCGGTCCCATGGCGTGCGCACGAAACGCCCTGCGTCGCCGGGATAGAGCGATGCCGGCGCCTCGTCTTCCAGCCGCTCGAAGGCCGCGCAGATGTCGTTGCGCAAGGCTTCGAACCAGCTCCGCGCCCGCGTCTTGCGGTCTTCGATCAGTGACGTGTCCATGCGGGAATTCCCGTCGTTGCCGCCGTCATTGCGAGCGCAGCGAAGCGATCCATCGTGCCACAAGGAAAGAGTGGATTGCTTCGTCGCTTTGCTCCTCGCAATGACGCTGAAAGTTAGCCCTGTGGCCCGAAATAGGTGCAGCTCTCGTTGCAACTGTCGCGGTGAACGCTGACACGGGTGATCTTGCCGGCGTGCTGGACCCGCTCCCAGATGAAGCGCGAGAGGTTTTCCAGCGTCGGCGTTTGCAGCGCCTCGATCTTGTTCAAGAGCTTGTGGTCGAGCGTCTTGCGGACCTCCTCCATGCTGCGTTCGAGCAGGCCGAGATCGAGCACCATGCCGGTGGCGGGATCGGGGGTGCCGCGCACGCTCACCTCGGCCCGAAACGAGTGGCCGTGGATTTCCTCGCTCGCCGCGCCGAAGGTCGTTCCCTTCAGCGAATGCGCGGCTTCAAAGCGAAACGATTTCGTCAGTTCCCACATCTCTTGAGTCCAAAATCCTATCTGATGCCGAGTGTCTTGTGCGTTTGCAGGCTGAGCCGCCATTGCGGATGGCGCAGGCAGTAATCGATTGTGCGCGCGGTGTTCTCGATCGCGTCGGGGCCGTCCATCGGCTGCAGCGAAAAGCGCTCGAAATCGAGGCCTGCGAAATTCTCCGGCTCCGCGCCCGCCTGCGGATAGACCAGCTTCAATTCGTGGCCCCGACGCACCACGAGGTCCGCGCCGGCCTTCGGGCTGACGCAGATCCAGTCCATTCCAGCAGGGGGATCGATGGTGCCATTGGTCTCGATGCCGATCGAAAAGCCGCGCGCATGCAGCGCATCGATGAAGGGCGTGTCGACCTGCAGCAGGGGCTCGCCGCCGGTCAGAACGACGTAGCGGTTGGTGTTGTCGCCGGTCCATTGGCGCGCGATGGTGTCGGCGAGTTCGTCGGCGGTGGCGTAGCGGCCGCCCAGCGTGCCGTCGGTGCCGACGAAGTCGGTATCGCAAAACCGGCAGGTGGCGGTGGCGCGGTCCTGTTCGCGGCCGCTCCAGAGGTTGCAGCCGGAAAAACGGCAAAACACCGCGGCCCGGCCGGCATGCGCGCCTTCGCCCTGCAAGGTCAGGAAGATCTCTTTGACGGCGTAACTCACTATCTCTCCTCGGACCGCATGTGGCCCGTATCCGTGGCGCCGGTCTGCCGGAGCGCCTCGCCCAATGCCATGGCGGCCGCCATGGCCACATTGAGCGAGCGCAAACCCGGCCGGATCGGGATCACCAGCCGCGCATCGGCCGCGGATGCGACTTCGTCGGTTACCCCTGCGGATTCTCGCCCGAACAGCAGGACATCGTCGCTCTGGTAACGGAAATCCAGGTAGGAACCGGCTCCCTTGGTCGTAAACAGCACGAGCCGTGAACGCGCCTCGTTACGCCATTGTTCGAATTTTGACCATGAGTCGTGGCGGGTCATGGTTACATGGTCGAGATAGTCCATTCCCGCCCGGCGGAAATGCCGGTCGGAGACGGGAAACCCTGCCGGCTCGATGATATGGGCCGCCGCGCCCAGGCACGCGCAAAGCCGCAGAATCGTGCCCGTGTTCTGGGGGATGTCAGGCTGGAAAAGCGCGAGGTGCATTCGAACCGGCTTTCCGGAGATCGTCCCGCGCGCGGGGCGTAAACCGGAGCGTCATGAACCGCGTTGCTTCAAGAGACCAGCGATCTCGTCGACCGATACGGCCTCGCGACGCCTGGCTTGAGCGAAACCCTCTTCGATGGCTTCCCACTCGGCGTCATCAGGATGGTGAAGCTCTCCCTCTCGGGCTCCTGGAGCAAGCAACATTACAATTGGCCGATCCTTGATCATGCAATTATCATATCATTTGGCGCGACCGGCGGTAACCGGATTCGCCGGAAAATGCTGGATTTCGGGATTCCCGGGCCAAGCAAGGTCAGTCCGTGTTGGCGCGCGCGAGCCCCTCCGGCGCGATCCAGATGTATTGAATAAATCACGGTCGGACGCGGATTTAGTGCATTGCACGCCTGCGAGCCGATAGCGGGCTTGCGCTCGTACGGCAAGGGTGCCAATAGAACGATTCTGGACTGCTTGTTCCGCCGGTTTGGGGGAGGAAAAAGCGGTTTTCTGCCGCCGCGGGGGCCGCGGGCGCCGGCAGCCTCTTCAGGTCGCGTTTTTAGCGTGTCCGGGGCGGTTCCGCCGGCTGCAGACAAGAAAGGGCTTGGAATCGTGACGACAGCGTCTTCGGCGGACCATCCGACACGCCGTGATTTTCTCTACGTTGCAACGGGAGCCGTCGCCGCGGTAGGCGCTGCTGCCACGGTGTGGCCGCTGGTTGCCCAGATGAACCCGGACGCCTCGACGATCGCGGCCGGTGCGCCGATCGAGGTCGATCTGACCCCGATCGCCGAGGGACAGGACATCAAGGTGTTCTGGCGCGGCAAGCCGATCTACATCAGTCACCGGACCAAGAAGCAGATCGAAGCCGCCCAGAACGTGCAGCTTTCGAGCCTGCCGGATCCGCAGCCCGACTCGGCGCGCGTCAAGGCCGGCCATGACCAGTGGCTGGTCGTGATCGGCATCTGCACCCATCTCGGCTGTATCCCGATCGCCCATGAGGGCGCTTACGACGGCTTCTTCTGCCCCTGCCACGGTTCAGTGTACGACACCTCGGGCCGCATTCGTCAGGGACCCGCGCCGACCAACCTGCCGGTGCCGCCCTACACATTCGTTTCCGACACCAAAATCCAGATCGGCTAAGGGCCGGGCGCCAGTCCGAGAACCCTTAACCCGTCGCGTCGTCTTACTTCCTCAGGATCGCATCAATGAGCGGACCATCCGATTTCCAGCCGACCAATCCCGCCTTGAAGTGGATCGAACGGCGCCTCCCGATCATGGGACTCATGCATTCGTCGTTCGTGGCGTATCCGACGCCGCGTAACCTGAACTACTGGTGGACCTTCGGCGCCATCCTTTCGATGATGCTGGGCGTGCAGATCCTGACCGGCGTGATCCTGGCGATGCACTACACGCCGCACGCCGATCTCGCCTTCAAATCGGTCGAACTGATCGTCCGCGACGTCAACTACGGCTGGCTGCTGCGCAACATCCACGCCTGCGGCGCCTCGATGTTCTTCTTTGCCGTGTACATTCACATGTTCCGCGGCCTCTATTACGGGTCGTACAAGGAACCGCGCGAGGTGCTCTGGATCCTCGGCGTGATCATCTATCTGCTGATGATGGCGACCGGCTTCATGGGCTACGTGCTGCCGTGGGGCCAGATGAGCTTCTGGGGCGCCACCGTCATCACCAACCTGTTCTCCGCCGTGCCTTACATCGGCGACAGCATCGTGACGCTGCTGTGGGGTGGCTATTCGATCGGCAATCCGACGCTGAACCGGTTCTTCTCGCTGCACTACCTGCTGCCGTTCGTGATCGCCGGCGTGGTCGTGCTGCACGTTTGGGCGCTGCATGTCGCGGGCCAGAACAATCCGGCCGGTGTCGAGGCGAAGACCGAAAAGGACACCGTGCCTTTCACGCCTTATGCAACGATGAAGGATGCGTTCGGCGTCTCCTGCTTCATGCTGTTCTTCGCCTGGTTCATCTTCTACATGCCGAACTATCTCGGCGACGCCGACAACTACATCCCGGCCAATCCCGCCGTAACGCCCGCGCACATCGTGCCGGAATGGTATTACCTGCCATTCTACGCGATCCTGCGCTCGATCCCGGACAAACTCACCGGCGTCGTAGCGATGTTCGGCGCGATCGTCATCCTGGCGTTCCTGCCCTGGCTCGACAGCGCCAAAACGCGCTCGTCGAAGTATCGCCCGCTGGCCAAGCAGTTCTTCTGGATGTTCGTGGTGGTCTGCATCGGGCTCGGCTATCTCGGCGCCCAGCCGCCGGAAGGCATCTACGTGATCGTCGGCCGCATCCTGACGTTCTGCTACTTCGCCTATTTCCTGATCGTGCTGCCGCTGCTTGCGCGGATCGAGAAGCCGCGTCCGGTGCCGAATTCGATCGCCGACGACGTGCTGGCGAAGTCGGGCGGCAAGGCTGCCCCGATGGTGTCGAGCGTGATCGCCCTGATGGTCGCCGGCGCCATGCTGCTGGGCGGCGCCGAGAGCGCTCGCGCCGCAGAAGGTGCACCCAAGCCGCCGGGGCAGAAGTGGTCGTTCGCCGGTCCCTTCGGCACGTTCGATCGCGGCGCCATGCAACGCGGCCTGCAGGTGTACAAGGAAGTCTGCGCGGCCTGCCACGGCCTCTCGTTTGTGGCCTTCCGCAATCTCGCCGAGCGCGGCGGCCCCGGTTTCTCGGTGGCACAGGCGCAGGCGTTCGCTTCCGAGTATAAGGTCAAGGACGGTCCGAACGATCAGGGTGAGATGTTCGAGCGTCCGGGCCGGCCCGCCGACTATTTCCCGTCGCCGTTCCCGAACGAGCAGGCGGCGCGTGTGGCCAACGGCGGCGCCTATCCGCCGGACCTGTCGCTGATCACCAAGGCGCGTTCCTACGGCCGCGGCTTCCCTCAGTTCCTGATCGACTTCTTCACCCAGTATCAGGAGCAGGGTCCGGACTACCTGGTTGCGCTGCTGCAGGGCTACGAGGACAACCCGCCGGCCGGTTTCACGCTGCCCGAGGGCTCCTACTACAACAAGTACTTCCCCGGCCACGCCATCAAGATGCCGAAGCCGCTGAGCGACGGTCAGGTGACCTATAGCGACGGTTCGCCGGCGACGGTTGCGCAATACGCCAAGGACGTCACCACGTTCCTGATGTGGGCCGCGGAGCCGCACATGGAGGCGCGCAAGCAACTCGGCCTGCAGGTGTTCGTGTTCCTGATCCTGCTCACCGGCTTGCTGTTCTTCACCAAGAAGAAGGTCTGGGCCGACGCCCACTGAGCCGAGTGCCTTGCGACTTTCGGAAAAGCCCCTGCGGGGGCTTTTTTGTTGGCTGCAAAGTCCGTCATTCCGGGATGGTCCGAAGGACCAGACCTCAGGTGTGCATTTGCACACCGGGGAACCTCGAGATTTTCAGGGGCGCAAGGGCGCCCCGTAGTTCGATGCTATGCATCGCCCCGGAATGACGGTGTGCGGGATTGCGCCCCACCTCTACAGCGGACAAAATAGCTGCCAAACGATCCAGACATCAGTACGGAGGATTCCCATGGGTACCAGCGTCACCTTCAAACGCCCTGACGGCAAGGACGCCAGCGGCTATCTCGCCAATGCAGCGCGCGGCAATGCGCCGGGCGTGGTCGTGATCCAGGAATGGTGGGGCCTGCAGGACCAGATCAAGGGCATGTGCGACCGCTTCGCACTGGCCGGCTTCGATGCGCTGGCGCCCGATCTCTACAAGGGCAAGGTGGTGCCGTATCACGACACCGATGCCGCCGGCAAGGAGATGAACTCGCTGGATTTCATGGACGCCACCACGCAGACCGTGCGCGGCGCCGTGCAATATCTGGCAAGGAACGGCGCCAAGGTCGGCCTGACCGGTTTCTGCCTCGGCGGCGCGGTGACGATCATCGGCGCCACCAGGATTCCCGAGCTCGCGGCCGGCGTGGTGTTCTACGGCATTCCGCCGGAGCAGGCGGCAAAGCCTGCGGATGTGAAGATCCCGCTGCAGGCGCATTTCGCCAACAAGGACGACTGGTGCACGCCACAGGTGGTCGACGCCTTCGAGCAGGGCATGAAGGCCGCCGGCAAGTCGCTCGAACTTTTTCGGTATGACGCCGAGCATGCTTTCGTCAACGAACAGCGGCAATCGGTGCATGACCGTCAGGCGGCGGAACTGGCCTGGGGCAGGGCGACGGAGTTCTTCAAGAAGCATCTGGGCTGAACTGAAGCTTTTCCGTCATTGCGAGCGGAGCGAAGCAATCCATCGGCCACACGCGGAGATATGGATTGCTTCGCTTCGCTCGCAATGACGACGGGAGCGATTGAGGAATGCAAATGAAAATCTTCTGCACGGGCGCGTCGGGCTATATCGGCGGATCGGTTGCGGCGCATCTGATCGCCGCCGGACATCAGGTGACGGGCCTGGTCCGCTCGCGTGACAAGGCGGACGCCGTCCGCGCACGGGGCATTGAACCCGTGTTGGGTACGCTCGATGACGGGAACATCCTGGCGCAGGCGGCGCAGGCCGCCGACGTCGTCGTCAACGCGGCGAGCGCCGATCACAAGGGGGCCGTCGTCGCGCTGCTTGATGCTCTTGCCGGCAGCGACAAGCTGTTCGTCCACACATCGGGTTCGAGCATCGTCGGCACGCGCGCCAAAGGCGAACGCTCCGACGCGATCTTCGACGAAGACACGCCGATCACGCCGTCGCCCGCGCGAGCAGCGCGAGTCGCGCTGAACGATTTCATTCTCGCATACCGTGACAAGGGTTGCCGTCCCGTCATCGTCTGTCCGAGCCTGATCTATGGCACTGGCCTTGGCGCCAATCCGGACAGCGTGCAGGTGCCGTTGCTGATCAAGCTCGCAAAGAAGCGCGGCAACGCGGCGCATGCCGGGCCGGGCGAGAACATCTGGTCGAACGTGCACATCGATGACCTCGCGCCGCTCTACGCGCTCGCCATCGAGAAGGCCCCGGCAGGCAGCTTCTACTACGCCGAGAACGGCGAGCATTCGATGCGCGAAGCCTGCGAGGCCATCAACCGAATGCTCGGCTTTGCCGGGCCGCCGGCCGCGATGTCGATGGCGGAAGCCGCGGCCGAATGGGGCGAGGGTACGACCGAGGACACGATGGCGTCGAACAGCCGCGTGCGGGCCAAGCGCGCGCGTGAGCTTGGCTGGAAGCCTAATGCGCGCGGCCTGATCGAGGAGATTGAGCAGGGGTGTTACAGGGGGTAGGCGTAGCTCGTTTCGCCAGCAGCGAGGGTGCATATCGCATCTGATGTCGATTTGTGTTAGATTGGTCCAATGACTAAAGTTCTCGAAGACGCCATCGAAAAAGTGCGCAAGCTTCCAGAAGATCGGCAGGCTTATGCTGCGGAACTGCTCGAACAGATTGCTGCTGCCAGTGGCGATCCGTTTGTAGTCCCGGAAGCGCACCGGGCAGCGGTTCTCGAAGGGCTTGGCCAGGCCGGGAGCGGCGAATTTGTCAACGAGGACGAGATGGCTGCCCTTTGGAAGAAGTGCGGTCTGTGAGATTAAGGTACGCGCCGCGTGCCCTTACAGTCCGCTCCCGCGCACGCCGTCCCACCACGCGCAGGTGCCCGACATCAGCTTGTAATTCCCTTCCATCACCTGCACCGGCGCGCGCAATCCCGAAGACGCGGCGCGCATGCGCATCTCGCGGGCGACTGCGCGATCCTCCGGTGGCAGCCAGACGCGCTCGTGGCCCCACAGGCTCGGACCGTCATGCATCTCGACCGGCTGCCATGTGGCCGGATCGATCTCGCGGCCGCCCCAGCCGCATTCGATCATGAAGGACGACGGCGTCCTGGCGTAGAACGAGGTCATGAAATCGTTGGTGTGGCGGCCGAGCGTTACGGTCACGCGACCTTCCTCCATTTGCGCGATGTCGTAGCACTGGCCGACATCGTCGAGCGAGCACAACTCCACCATCAGATGATGCATGCCGTTCTTGCCGGTCTCGATCAGCGCGAGGCTGTGATGCCGCGCATTGATGTGGAAGAAGTAGGCACGGAACGGCTTTTCGATGTAGTCGGAAAGCCCGAAGCCGAGCACGCCGACATAGAACGCCATCATGGGATCGATGTTCTCGACCGTCAGCACCGCGTGCCCGAGCCCCAGTGGGCCGGTACGAAAACCCGAGATCGAACGTCCGGGCATGAACGGCGTGTCGTCGGTCTCGGCGCCATGGAACGCTTCCAGCCGGTTGCCGGCAGGGTCGCGAAACGAGATCAGGCCGCGGACGCGCCTGGCGTCGGCCAGCGTTTGCGGTTCGGCGGTAACCTGCACGCCGGCCTTTTCCAGCCGCGCCGCCAGCGCATCCAGCGCAGGGCCGTCTGCGACTTCCCAGCCGAAGAAGCGCGTCCCTTCGCCCATGGCGCGGTCGATGACGATGCGCTGCTTGCGGTCGTCCATCCGGAACGCCAGCAGCGAATTGCCGCGCTCCACCGCCTGCAGCCCGACCATGCCGGTCCCGAACTGCCGCCAATCCTCGAGGTTGTCAGCGCCGAAGCCGGCATATCCCAGACCCAGCAATGCCATCGCCTGCCTCCTTCAGTTGCAATCTTCTCGCATCGGAAGCGCCGCTGCTTGCTCAAATCCTACGCATGTTTTCCGCGTTCCGACACCCCAGGATGGAGCCGGGAAGGGGCATCCCGGCCGGTCCCACTCCCTTGACATCATCACCGGCGGGTGGTGTTTAGGCTCCCATGAGCACCATCCGCCCATCCCATCTCTGGTGGCGCACCTCTTAAAAGAGGTGGCCGGTGCGATTTCATTTTTTCAATCGTCGAAGGTCGCCATCGCAGTGCGACCGATGGTTTGTCTATTTTCCCTTCGTTTGTCCTGTGTGGCGCTCCCTGGCGAAGTTTCGTAAGAGGATCACATGAACAGGACAGCCTTTTCCTTACCCGAGCACAGCGAGTATCGCACCAGCGGCGGCCTCGCGATTTCGCGAACCGTCGAACAGTTTACCGGCGATGCCAAGCGGCTCGACGATTTGATCGAGTTGCTGGACCGCCGCCGCGGTGTGGTCTTGTCCTCGGGCACCACGGTGCCGGGCCGCTACGAGAGTTTCGACCTCGGCTTCGCTGATCCGCCGCTGGTGCTTGAAACGGTCGGTTCCGACTTCTCGCTTACCGCGTTGAACGCCCGTGGCGAGGTACTGATCGCATTCCTCGGCGATGTGCTGCGCGAGCCCTGCGTGGTTATTTCGGAACGAACTCCAACGCGACTGGCTGGCCACATTATCCGCGGCGCAGCCCCGGTCGAGGAAGACCAGCGCACGCGGCGCGCCAGCGTGATGTCGCTGGTGCGCGACATCGTTGCCGCCTTGTCGGCCAATGACGACCCGCTGCTCGGGCTGTTCGGCGCCTTTGCCTACGACCTCGTGTTCCAGATTGAGGACTTGGTGCAAAAGCGCGCACGCGAAAGCGACCAGCGCGATATCGTGCTGTACGTGCCGGATCGCCTGCTGGCCTACGACCGCGCCACCGGCCGCGGCGTGGTGCTGAGCTACGAGTTTTCCTGGCAGGGCAAATCCACCAACGGTCTTCCGCGCGATACCGGCGAGAGCCCTTACGTCAAGGCGCCGCGCCAGGGATTTACCGATCACGGGCCCGGCGAATACCAGGCGACAGTAGAAGTCGCGCGCGCGGCGTTTGCGCGCGGCGATCTGTTCGAGGCGGTGCCAGGGCAGTTGTTCGCGGAACCCTGCGAACGCTCGCCGGCCGAAGTGTTCCAGCGGCTTTGTCGTATCAATCCGTCGCCCTATGGCGCGCTGATGAATCTCGGCGAGGGCGAATTCCTGGTATCGGCTTCGCCCGAGATGTTCGTGCGTTCCGACGGGCGCCGGGTCGAGACCTGTCCGATCTCGGGCACGATCGCGCGCGGCGTCGATGCGATCGGCGACGCCGAGCAGATCCGGCAATTGCTGAATTCGGAAAAAGACGAATTCGAACTCAACATGTGCACGGATGTCGACCGCAACGACAAGGCGCGCGTCTGCGTGCCGGGGACGATCAAGGTTCTCGCGCGCCGGCAGATCGAAACCTATTCAAAGCTGTTTCATACCGTCGACCATGTCGAAGGCATGCTGCGGCCGGGCTTCGATTCCCTCGATGCATTCCTGACCCATGCCTGGGCGGTGACGGTGACCGGTGCGCCGAAATTGTGGGCGATGCAGTTCGTCGAGGACAACGAGCGTTCGTCGCGGCGCTGGTATGCCGGCGCGATCGGCGCGGTCAATTTCGACGGCAGCATCAATACCGGGCTCACCATCCGTACCATCCGCATGAAGGACGGCCTCGCCGAGGTGCGCGTCGGCGCTACCTGTCTTTTCGACTCGGATCCCGCCGCCGAAGACCGCGAATGCCAGGTCAAGGCGGCCGCCCTGTTCCAGGCGCTGCGCGGCGATGCGCCAAAACCTTTGTCGGCGTTTGCGCCCGACGCCACCGGCTCGGGCCGCAACGTGCTCCTGATCGATCACGACGACAGTTTCGTGCACATGCTGGCGGATTATTTCCGCCAGGTCGGTGCGAGCGTGACCGTAGTCCGGCACGTTCATGCGCAGGAGATGCTGAAGAAGAACTGGGATCTGCTGGTGCTGTCGCCGGGCCCGGGTCGCCCTGAGGATTTCGGGATTTCGAAGACCATTCGTACCGCGCTCGAACGCAAGCTTCCGATTTTCGGCGTCTGCCTCGGCGTGCAGGCGATCGGCGAATATTTCGGCGGCCAGCTCGGACAGCTCACCCATCCCGCGCACGGACGGCCGTCGCGGGTACAGGTGCGCGGCGGGCGGCTGATGCAGAACCTGCCCAATGAGATCGTGATCGGCCGCTATCACTCGCTCTACGTCGAGCGCGACAGCGTGCCGGATGTTCTCGATGTCACCGCGACCACCGAGGACGGCGTCGCGATGGCGATCGAACACAAGACCCTGCCGGTCGGCGGCGTGCAGTTTCACCCGGAATCGCTGATGTCGCTCGGCGGCGATGTGGGGCTGCGTATCGTCGAGAACGCGTTTCGGCTGGGGGCATGAATTGAGAGTGTTCGTCATTGCGAGGAGCGAAGCGACGAAGCAATCCACACTTGCTTTGCCGTACGATGGATTGCTTCGCTTCGCTCGCAATGACGGCATGAAACCGTTTGAAATGAGAAACCCATGACATTCGATCACGATCTGAAGGCCACGGTCCGCACCATTCCGGACTACCCGAAGCAGGGCATCCTGTTCCGCGACATCACGACCCTGCTGGCAGACGCGCGCGCGTTCCGCCGCGCGGTCGACGAACTGGTGCAGCCATGGGCGGGCTTGAAGATCGACAAGGTCGCCGGCATCGAGGCGAGGGGATTCATCCTCGGCGGCGCCGTGGCGCATCAGGTCTCCGCCGGCTTCGTGCCGATCCGCAAGAAGGGCAAGCTGCCGCACACCACGGTCCGCATCGCCTATTCGCTGGAATACGGCCTCGATGAAATGGAAATGCATGTCGATGCGATCCAGCCCGGCGAGCGCGTCATCCTGGTCGATGACCTCATCGCCACCGGCGGCACCGCGGAAGGCGCGGTGAAGCTGCTGCGCCAGATCGGCGCCAACGTCGTCGCGGCCTGCTTCATCATCGATCTGCCCGATCTCGGCGGCGCCGACAAACTGCGCGCGATGGACGTCCCGGTGCGCACGCTGATGACGTTCGAGGGACACTGAGTTTTTCTCGTCCCACACTCTCCCACGTCGTGCCGGGTCAAACCCGGGACGACGGCTGGGGTCAGACCGCCTCCGCGCCCAATTCCTTCCGCCAGTGCAGCGTGCGTTCCTTCAGCAGCGCATCTCGGATATAGGCGGTTTCTTCGTCGTCCAGCCGCTCGCATTCCTCGAAGGTCAGGCTGTCCGGCCCGTGCGTGGTCCAGGCCGCCTGGAGGGTGCGGCAGGTGTGGCTGCCCTGGCGCAGCGTGAACCAGATCCGGTTCTGGATTTTGTCCAGGTTGGGCGTCTGCCCGACCCAGACATGGGATGAGGCCTTGCAGCGGATCGCGAAAATCCCGGCGACGGTTTTCCGCTCCTTGTAGGCGGCAATCGCTGCCTTTCTGTCCGATGTCACGGGATTGC
The DNA here is from genome assembly GCA_036721875.1 of Bradyrhizobium sp. GTDB lineage: Bacteria > Pseudomonadota > Alphaproteobacteria > Rhizobiales > Xanthobacteraceae > Bradyrhizobium. The sequence goes on from DAIMKE010000025.1 coordinate 12,991, forward strand.
CTCGTCTGCTCAACGTTCGACCGTGGCGATACCAGACAGGGCAAGCGACGTCAATATTACCCGGGTAATATTTTGGCGGCGCGCACTCCGCGAAGGGACTTACGTCTTCTGCGCCAGCAGGCTGAGCTCCAGCTCGCGAAAACAGATGTAATTCCTGCGTATCCACTGGTGCAGTTCGGTCGAAGAATCCCTCTCGGTCCGCAGGTAGTCGGTGAACGAGAAGGTCACCCGGTCGATATAGGTCTTCAGGAACGAGGGCAGCGCCGAAATCCGAACGACCGGTCCCTCTGTCATGGCCCTGGGCAATTCGCCGCGCACCACGTGCTCGTTGTCGATCGTGATCAGCGTCATTGCCGGGATCTGCTCGTGCAGCATCGGATAGCTGCGCGCCGAGATGCGGTCGGTATCGGCCACAAACAGCACCACCGGTGCGACGCCGCGGCGCGCGGCTTCCTTCAGGAAGCCGATTTCGTGGATCATCCTGAAGAACTCGTCGAAGGCGTGAAAGCCAAGGTCGATCACCTTGGCGATGCCGTCATTGACGATCAGGCGGTCCATCAGCTGCATCTTGCCGTAGGTGTCGCCGACATCGGCCGTTTCGGTAATGCGCGGCAGATACTCCAGCAGGGACGGCTCTTTCAGATTGATGTCGTAAGCGGACACCATGCCGTCCTTGAGCAGCAGGAATTCGCTCAAGAGGCGGGCAAGCAGCGTCTTGCCGACCATGGGCCGGGGGGAGCAGACGATGTAAACGGGCGTGACGCTCATCGCGCGCTATATCAGGCGAATTGCTCGGCTAATCCAGCCCCATCGCGCGCGTGGCGCGACTATTTTTCGCCGCCGCGTGCAACCGGCTTGGTGGAGCCCACGAGGTCGGTCAGCTTGATGCGGTCGAACTCGCTCCAGACGTTGGCGAGCCAATGCCGGACATAGCCGCGCAGCACGAACGAATAGTTCGCGGCCTCGTCGTCCTTGCCCTTGTTGGCGACGAATTTGAGGAACGGTACCGACGAAACCTCGACCTGCTCGTAGGCCATTTCGTTGAGCTTCGGGATGACGAGGTCGGTCGCATCCTTGATGCGGTGAAAGTAGGAATTATAGGTCGACTGGTCCCACTGGAAGAACTGGGTGTCGTTGATGAAGTTCTTCACCAGGAAGTACTTGGCGCCCTGCATGAAATTCGCGGTCTCGGCGATCTCGTCGAGCGAGGCGATCGAGGGGCCGAGGATATGGAACACGGCGAACGTGATCTGTCCGGCCTTCGCCGCATCCAGAAAGCCGATATCGCGCAGGGAGGCCAGCGCGGGAGACAACAGTCCGGCGCGGACGTCGATCACCGTGACGGACGGGCTGACCGCGTTCAGCGTATCGAAAATCTTCATCTGGTCCGCGGTCGTCGTCATGTCGACGATCTCGGTGATGTCGGGGTGGAACCGCTTCAGGGTACCGCGCGGGGATTCGGTGTCGAACGCCCGGGTCGGTACGTTATTGGCACTGAAATAGTCCAGCAGCGTCCGTGACACGGTCGTCTTGCCGACCCCGCCCTTATCCGCGCCGACCACGATAACAACTGGCTTTGCCATGGAATTCCTTTGAACCAACTTCACCGACCGCGGGAGCGGCCAGCAGCCCCATTCCCTGCTTTGGGCGCGACCATGGCAGAAAAAAGGGAGAATTCAATTCCTTAGAAGCGCATCGCCACTATTCGCGTGGAATTTCTTGGTCCGGACGGTCGGGCGCCGGGGGAACCTAGCTGTGCCTGCCCCAGGGACCCTCCGCCGGGCCGGGACGAGCATCGACCGGGCCGGTCGGAGGCCGCTTAGCGTCGTCCCAGGGCCCACGGTGGACCGGTGGCGGCAGTTGGTCGGGAGGCGCCCCGGCTTCCGGCTCGTCCGCCTCATCCGAAGGCAAGGCCAGCGGTCCGGGATCGTGGCCGCCGGCGTACTGCACCAGCGCCTTGATGCGGTTCTCCACCGAGGGATGGGTGGCGAACAAATCGGCAAAGCCCTCGCGTGGATTGTCGACGCAGAGTTCCATCACCGCCGAGGTGGCGCCGGGCAGCTCCCCGCGATTCTCGATCTTGCGCAGCGCCGAGATCATGGCGTCGGGATTCTTGGTCAGTTCGACCGAACCGGCGTCGGCCAGGAATTCCCGCGACCGCGACAGCGCCAGCTTGACGACCTGCGACAACAGCCAGGCGAGCAGGATCAGCGCAACCGCGATGATGATGGCGAGGATCGCGCCGCCGGCGCCCTTGTTGTCGCGGTCGGACGATGACGAGGAGGAGGAAGACGAACGGCGGCCGGAGCTCCACGGCATGTTGGTGAACATCCGGAACATCAGTTCGCCAAAGAAGCCGACCACGCCGGCGATGATGACGGCGACCACCATCAGCTGCACGTCGCCGTTGCGGATATGCGTGAGCTCGTGGCCGAGCACGGCCTCGATCTCCTGATCGTTGAGCGCGGCCAGAAGCCCCGTTGTGACCGTCACCGCGTATTGCCGCCGGTTGAGGCCGCTTGCGAACGCGTTCAGCGCCGGGCTGTCCATCACCTTCAGCTTCGGCATCGGGATGCCGCGCGAGATGCAGAGATTTTCAAGCAGATTATAGAGCCGCGGCTGCTGCTGCCGCGTCACGCTCTCGCCGCCGGTCACGGCATCGGTCATGTTCTGATGAAAGAAATAGGCGATCACGATCCACAGCGCAGCGACGACCGTGGCGTAGGGAAAGGCGGCGACCAGGTCACGGCGTGCCTGCGTCAGGTAGAAGCCGAGCGACTTGTTGCTGTTCATCAGCACTTCGGCGACCAGCGCGCCGGCGAACACCAGCACGTAGATCAAAAGAAACAGCCCGGCGAGCAGCAGCATCGAACGAACCTTGTTCGACGAGATATGCGTGTAGAGACCGTACGCGGCCATAATGGGCTGCTCTGCCGGGCGCTATGAAGCCCTAGAACTTCACCGTCGGCACCGTCTCGACTTGCGTGCGGCTGGCGCCGAGATCGAAGAATTCCTTGCGGGTGAAGCCGAACATGCCGGCAAACAGTGCGGCTGGCAGCTGCTGGATGCCGGTGTTGTATTCCTGGACCGCGTTGTTGAAGAAGCGGC
>DAIMKE010000026.1:0-16077 GCA_036721875.1 Bradyrhizobium sp.
ACGCCAAACTGCGTTGTACAGTCAGCGTATTGTGCCGGCCGCCCAACAGCTGATGAACGCTTCCCGCAGCAACTACGCGGCAGGAACGGTGGCGTTTGCAGACCTTATCGATAGTCAGCGGATCCTGATTGCGGCGCGTCTGACCGTTGCCCAAGTCCGAATCGAGCGAGAGAAGCGGCTGGCAGAGATCGAGGCACTGGCGGGCGTGGACATAGAGACACTCGGCCATACGGTGACGCAAACGACCTCGCCTCGCCTGCAATAGCAGGTCGGGACCAAAACACTGTGAGGAATTTGCTGTGAGGAATCCGGTGTCGACAAAGCGATATGGAGAATTGATCGGACCTGCATTGGCGGCGCTGCTGATCCTGTTGTGCGCCGTCGATTTCATGCGCGGACAAGAAAGCCTGGCGCAGAACATGGCAATGCCCGAAATGGAAAAGTCAAAGCCGGCCGGCAACTCCGTGACGCCCAGTCCGAGCCCTCCAGGATTCGCCGAAGTCAATATTGCCCAGGAAGTGCAGCAGCGTATCGGAGTGACGCTGGGAAAGGCGACGCAGACACCCCTGACGATGGTCATTCGAACGGTCGGCATTGTGCGTCCCGATGAAACCAGGCTTGCCCATATTCACCTCAAAACGGAAGGTTGGGTCGAAAAGCTGTTCGTCTCCTTCACCGGGCAAGAGGTGAAGGCAGGTGATCCCATGCTTTCGATCTACAGTCCGGCTTTCTTTGCCGCTCAGAGAGAGCTGTTGTCGGTGTCACGATCAGCAAAAACCACTCTTGAAGGCACGGCAGATCAACAAGTTGTGCTGGAGGCTGCGCGGCGGCGCCTGGAGCTTTGGGATGTGCCCGCAGATGCAATCAAGACCTTGGAAGCGACCGGCAAGCCGAGTACGTCGTTGCTGTTGCGGAGCCCGATTTCGGGCACTGTTTTGGAAAAGAAAGCGTTTCAGGGTCAATATATCGCGCCCCAGAGCGAGCTATACATAGTTGCCGACCTCTCCACGGTGTGGATGCAGGGCAAGGTGTTTGAGTACGAATTGCCGCATGTCGAGATCGGGATGCCCGTCACGGTCACGCTGCCGTCTCTGCCGACGCAACAGATCACCGGAAAGGTCGTGTTCATCGATCCGGTTGTCGACGAGACGACCCGATCGGTGCAAGTGCGCGTGGAACTTCCGAATCCCGACGGTCAATTAAAGCCCGGCATGTTTGGTCATATCCTGATCAGCCACGCGATGGGCAATGGTCTGACCGTCCCCACATCGGCCGTCATCCGCACCGGCGAGCGCGACATCGTATTTCGCGCCGTTTCCGCCGATCGCTTCGTGCCAGTCCAGGTGAAGATCAGCCCGCTGCGGTTTGAGGATCGATTCCAGATCCTGGAGGGGTTGAAGGCCGGGGACGAGGTCGTCACTTCCGCCAACTTCTTGCTCGATTCCGAAAGCCAGTTACAGGCCGGTGGCGGTGGCATGGCGGGCATGCCCGGGATGGACGCCGGTAACAAGGGCAGCGAGAAAAAGCCCGCCGCGAAGCCGGAGGATATGAAGGGAATGCCTATGCCAAGTGGGCCGGCCAAGGACGATCATTCCACCATGAAACACTAACGTCGGTCCGAGATAAACCATGATCGCCCGCGTCATCGAGTTCAGCGCGCGCAATGCGCTCATCATGCTGCTGCTTATCGTCGCCATCATCGGGGGGGGGCTGTGGGCTGTCTACAACACGCCCCTGGACGCGCTTCCCGATCTCTCGGATGTGCAGGTGATCGTCGCCACCGACTGGGAGGATCGCAGCCCCAACATCATCGAAGACCAAATCACCTACCCGATCGTCACGCAGCTCCTCTCGGCCTCCAAGGTCAAGGCGGTGCGGGCCTCCAGCTTCTACGGCCAGTCTCTGGTATATGTCATCTTCGAGGACGGCACCGATCTGTACTGGGCCCGCAGCCGGGTCCTGGAATATCTCAGCGGCATGGCCGGCAAGCTGCCGGCGGGAGTCGCGCCCCGGCTTGGGCCCGACGCTACCGGCGTGGGTTGGGGCCTGGAATATGTTCTGATCGACAAGACGGGAAAACACTCGCTGGCCGACCTTCGCAGTCTGCAGCAGTGGCAAGTCCAGTATCAGATACGCGCAGTTCCGGGCGTTGCGGAAGTCGCCAACGTAGGCGGCTTCGTGAAACAATACCAGGTCACCGTCGATCCCGACAAGCTGCTTGCCTACAAGATCCCCATCAACAAAGTGGTCGAGCAAGTTCGCCGAGGCAATCAGGAAGTGGGCGGCCGGGTATTGGAGTTCACGGGCACCGAGTACATGGTGCGCGGGAGAGGCTACTTTCAAAAGCCTTCCGACATCGAGAAGGTGGCGGTCGGAGCACAGCCCGATGGGACGCCTATTCTCGTGCGCGACGTCGGTTTCGTCCAGATCGGCCCTGACATCCGTCGCGGCGTGGTAGACTACAACGGGATGGGCGACGCTGCCGGAGGCATCGTTGTCGTCCGGTTCGGCGAGAGCGTCTACGACGTGCTGGCCCGCGTCAAGCAGACGATCAAGGAGACTGTCCAGCCGGCATTGCCGGATGGGGTCGAACTGGTCGTCACCTACGACCGGTCGACCCTTATCAATCATTCAGTGGAGACGCTCAGGGAGAAGCTGATCGAGGAAGGCATCATCGTCAGCCTGGTCTGCCTCGTGTTCCTGTTCCATTTCCGCAGCGCCCTGGTTGCGATCATCACGCTGCCCCTGGCGGTCCTGATGGCGATCCTGGCGATGCAATGGATCGGACTGACCAGCAACATCATGAGCTTGGGCGGCATCGCCATCGCGGTCGGGGCAATGGTGGACGCGGCCATCGTAATGATCGAGAATGCCCACAAACACATTGAATCTGAGGAGGCCAAGCCCGCCGAGGAGCGCCGTCCGCGCCTGGAAGTCGTAATCGTCGCCTGCAGAGAGGTGGGGCCCTCGCTGTTCTTCTCGCTCTTGATTATCACGGTCAGCTTCGTGCCGGTATTTGCCCTTCAGGACCAGGAGGGCCGGTTGTTCAGGCCGCTCGCCTACACCAAATCGTTCAGCATGTTCTTTGCGGCAGTGCTGTCCATCACGGTCACGCCGTTCCTGATGGTATGGTTGATCCGCGGTAGGATTCCGGCCGAGGAGAAAAATCCAATCAATCGTTTTTTGATCTGGGTCTATCACCCGGTTGCCAAGCTGGCGTTGAAGATACGGTATGTGATGGTCGGCATCGCTCTTCTCGCTGTCTCCACCATCGTCCCCATCTACAATAGCTTGGGCAGCGAGTTCATGCCGCCGTTATGGGAAGAAACGGTGCTCTTCATGCCCGCGACGCTACCGGCGGCGTCGATACAGACGATGAAGCAGGCAATTCAGGAGCAGAACACGATTTTGCTGGGTATTCCGGAAGTCTCCAGCGTCTTCGCCAAAGCTGGACGCGCCGAGAGCGCTACCGACCCGGCTCCGCTGGAAATGGTCGAAACCGTCATCAACCTCAAGCCCTCGGATGAGTGGCGGAAGGGCATGACTCCCGACAAGCTGATCGCAGAGATGAACGCAGCGCTGAAGGCGAAGATGACGGGCTTCTCAAATAGCTGGACCATGCCCATCAAGGCGCGCATCGACATGCTATCCACCGGTATCCGGACGCCCCTTGGCGTCAAGGTGTTTGGGCCGGACCTTTCAGAAATAGGAAAGATCCTGTCGCAAGTTGAAACCGCCGTTGGCACGGTCCCGGGTACGAGAAGTGTTTTTGCCGAACGCGTGGCTCAAGGTCATTACCTGGATTTCGATATCAATCGCGAGGCGATCGCCCGTTACGGGCTGTCCGTCATGGACGTGCAGGAAGTCATCCAGGCGGCGGTGGGCGGCGCCAATGTCACCCAGACCATCGAAGGCCGCCAGCGCTATCCCGTGAACGTCCGCTACGGGCGTGATCTGCGGGATGATGTCGGTAAATTGCGGCGGGTTCTGGTCGCGACCCCCATGGGTGTTCAAGTGCCGTTGCAGGAATTGGCAGAACTGCGCTTCGTAGATGGCCCTGGCCTGATCAAAAGCGAAGCGGCGCAACTGGTAGGCTACGCCTATATAGATATCGCAGACCGGGACACCGGCAGCTACATGGACGACGCCCGAAAAATCGTTGGCGAAATGGTGAAGCTGCCTCCGGGCTACCGACTCCAATGGAGCGGGTCGTACGAAGGGATGCAGCGGGCAAGCCAACGGCTTCAGTACGTCATCCCCATCACGCTCGCCGTCATCTTTTTGTTGCTCTACCTCAACGCCCGGTCGGTCACCAAAGCGCTGATTGTGATGATTGCCGTGCCGTTTTCCCTGGTGGGCGCATTTCTGCTGCTTTGGCTATTGGGCTACCACCTCAGCGTCGCCGTTTGGGTCGGGATTATCGCCTTGGCTGGCGTCGACGCCGAAACCGGGATGGTGATGCTCTTGTACCTGGATGTCGCCTATGAGCGCTGGAAGCAGGAAGGACGGATGAAAAGCATCGACGACCTCGAAAGAGCGGTCATGGAGGGCGCGGTCCAGCGCGTGCGGCCAAAAATGATGACGGTCATGGCGATCCTGATGGGCCTCTTACCGATCATGTGGTCCAGCGGGACCGGCTCTGACGTCATGAAGCGAATCGCCGCCCCGATGGTCGGCGGCATCGTCACGAGCTTCCTCCTGGAGCTACTGATCTATCCGGCCATCTATGTCATATGGAAATGGTGGAGCGAAGTGCGACACCATCAGTCAAAATCTTGATTGGGTTGGCAATTTTGATGACCGCAACCGCGCCCAAGCCAAGTTCCAGGTCGAAATCGATGTGCTCCGTAATTTCACGGTGACGCCGACCGTAAACTGGCGCGACGATGAATTCTTGCTTTCGCAAAACCAGCTGGGTCTGACCCACGACCGCTCTACGGCCGCAGGTATCGAGACGGCTTACGCCGCCACGCCTGACCTCAGATTCTTGTTTTCGTACATGAATGAGCAACGCGGTCAGCACCAAATCGCGTCCAGCACGTATCTCTTCCCCTTTGCGACGAATAACGTGAATGACGGCGCGACGTATCTCTGCCCCAACACCAGCCGCAACGCCTTCGGCGCCCCCGCCACCTAATTGTGCCAATCCTATGGTGCGAATATCAACGACAGGGTAAATACCTTCATCGTTGGTGTGAACTGGGCGGTCATTCCGAAAAGGTTCGATGTGGGTCTGAACTACACTCTGTCGATGGGAAAGGATTCGTGGCCGCTTTTCATGCAGAGTGGAACCGGGCCGATTGTTTCAAACAATTTCGGAAACAAGCTTCAGGCTCCGCAATTCCCGAATGTGACGACCACATTCCAGCGGCTTGAGGCGAATGCGAAATATGTTGTCGATCCCGATCTTATCCGTAGCCTCGGCTGGAAAGGCGAGGTCGCCCTCAGGTTCCGCTACACCGGGGAGCACAACCCGCGTGACCAACTGGAACAACGATTCATGCAGCCCTACATGTACGAGACTCTGAACCAGAGCCAGGTCGCGTACTACCAGGCGGTGGCATGGAACAATCACAACCACAACGTTCACATGATCGGGGGGCGATCGCCTGGGCGTGGTAATCACGATGCGTCGCAGAATGGTGTCGTCCAGTCGGTGAGCCGTTTAGCGGCGCGCCGCTTTAACCAACGTCTGATCTATGTCAAAGGTTGGGTTATGCCAACTGGGTATCAGGATGTCGCGTTGGCAAAGGCTGCTTGAGCAGCACCGGGTAAAGGTGACGAGATGATCCTCTGGGAGATCTTCGCAGTGATGACGCTTGCGGCGATATTCGCCGTTTGGTGGCCGCTTGCCCGCCGCCAAAAGTCTATTCGTTCGGGAAGCGACGTTGCAGTTTATCGCGACCAGCTCACGGAAATCGACCGCGATGAGGCGGCAAGCCTGATCGGCAGCGTAGAGGCCGAAGCTGCGCGGGTCGAAGTATCGCGTCGCTTGATCGCAGCGTCGACGACTGCCGAAGCCACCAAGTTTGCCCCCGCGCCGGCCCGAACCTATCGTCGGGTAACGATTGTAGCCGTCGTCGTTCTGCTGCCGCTCGGCGCGGGCGTCATCTATCTTTCGCTGGGATCGCCGAATCTTGTTCCTGTTTCGATGAACGCCGAAGCCGTCGGACAACAGCTTCCGGAGGGAATCGAGCAGACCGTCGCGCAGGTCGAGAAATATCTGGTGAGCAATCCCAAAAACGGGCGCGGCTGGGAATTGCTGGCGCCGGTGTATATGCGCCTTGGTCGCTTCGACGATGCGGTGAGGGCGCGCCGCAATGCGCTGGAGACCTTCGGTGCGGACGCTGCGCGGCTCGGAGATCTCGGCGAAGCCATCACCATGGCTTCCGGCGGCGTTGTGACCTTGGAAGCCAAGGCGTTATTCATCCGCGCCGAATCCGCTGATCCCGAAGACGTGATGGCGCAATATTATCTCGGGCTCAGCGCCAAGCAGGAGGGCCACCGGGACAAAGCGGTAAAACGATGGAGCGCGCTGGTTTCGACGGCACGCGAGGGCGCCGAATGGCTGCCAATGGTCAAGAACGCGCTGGCGCGGGTCGACGAGAAGGGCCCGTCATTCATGGCCGCAGCTCCCTCGGCTGACGGCGCCCCGGCAGGTCATAGTGACAGCGCTATCGAGTCGATGGTCGAGCGCGTGGCCGAGCGTTTGAAAAAGAGCGGATCCGACGTCCCGGGCTGGATTCAGCTCGTGCGCTCCTATCGTGTCTTGGGCAATGCCGACAAGGCGAACGCGGCGATCGCCGACGCCCGTGCGGCGCTCGCCAACGATCGGGAAGGCCTCCAGCGGCTAGAGCAGGGCCTTGAAGCGCTTCAAGCCGAGGCGAGCGCACCCGCGTCGACGCCTCCAAAGACCGCCGTCAGCATTCCGCAGCCGGGGCCGAATGCGAGCCAAGTTGCGGCAGCCGCGCAGATGGCGCCGGCCGAGCGTAACAGCATGATCGAAGGCATGGTGGAACGCCTTGCTCGGCGCATGGCGGAGAACGGCTCCGACGTCGATGGGTGGCTTCGCCTGATCAAGGCCTATTCGGTGCTCGGCGAGCGCGACAAGGCGCTGGCGGCCGCCGCCAATGCTCGTAATGCACTTGCCGGCAACAACGATAATCTGCGTCGCATCGGCGAACTGACGAAAGAGCTGGGACTGGAAGGCTCATGACACGCAAGCAGCGGCGCCTGACCTTGATCGGCTCAAGTCTCGGCGTGCTCGCGATCGCGGTCGCGTTGGTACTCAGCTCGCTGCGCGACTCGATCGTTTTCTACAATTCGCCGACCGACATCGCCGATAACAAGGCCGCTGTCGGAAAGCGCGTGCGCCTTGGCGGCATAGTGAAGCTGGGCAGCCTGGAACGTGGCGACAATCTGCAGATCCGCTTCGAGGTGACCGATGGCAACAAGGACATCCCGGTCAGCTGCTACCGGGGCATCGTGCCCGACCTGTTTCGCGAGGGGCAGGGCGTCATCGCCGAGGGACACGTCGAACCGGGCGGCACGTTCCAGGCAGACACCGTGCGGAACGCAGTTCCCGTCAAGGCAAGTGCGAAATGAGCCGGGAGCCCTCAGCATGATCGCCGAAATCGGTCACTACGCGCTTGTGCTGGCCCTCGCACTGGCCTTGGTCCAATCGTCTTCGCCGGTCATCGGTGCACGCAAGGGCGACCTCGCACTGATGAAACTCGCGGATTCGACGGCGCTTGCGCAGTTTGCTTTCGTTGCGTTGGCTTTTGGCGCACTTACCGCCTGCTACGTCACGTCCGACTTCTCCGTCGCCAACGTCTACGAGAATTCGCACTCGCAGATGCCGCTGATCTACAAGTTTACCAGCGTTTGGGGCAACCACGAGGGCTCCATGCTCTTGTGGGTATTGATCCTTGCCATTTTCGGCGCCCTGGTCGCGATGTTCGGCGTCAATCTGCCCGCGACCCTCAAGGCCAATGTGCTTGCGGTGCAGTCCTGGGTCGCTTCCGCCTTCTATCTTTTTATCCTCTTCACATCGAACCCGTTTCGGCGGTTGGCCGAGGTGCCGGTCGAAGGCCGCGATCTCAATCCGATCTTGCAGGATTTTGGTTTGGCGGTGCATCCTCCGATGCTCTACCTCGGCTATGTCGGCTTCTCCATCGCGTTCTCGTTTGCCGTTGCCGCCCTGATCGAAGGTCGCATCGACGCGGCGTGGGCGCGCTGGGTGCGACCGTGGACGCTGCTCGCCTGGATGTGCCTGACGGTTGGCATCGCGATGGGTTCCTATTGGGCCTATTACGAACTCGGCTGGGGCGGCTGGTGGTTCTGGGATCCGGTGGAGAATGCCTCGCTGATGCCATGGCTCGCCGGTACGGCGCTGCTGCATTCGGCAGTAGTGATGGAGAAGCGGAATGCGCTGAAGGTGTGGACCATTCTGCTTGCTATTTTGACGTTCTCGCTCTCGCTGATCGGGACGTTCCTGGTGCGCTCGGGGGTACTTACCTCGGTCCATACCTTCTCAACCGATCCGGCGCGCGGGATTTTCATCCTGATGATACTTATCGTCTTCATCGGCGGCAGCCTCGCACTGTTTTCCTGGCGCGCGCCGCTGCTCAAGCAGGGCGGCCTGTTTGCGCCGATCTCGCGCGAAAGCGCGCTGGTGTTCAACAATCTGTTTCTCGCCACCGCCTGCGCCACCGTCTTTGTCGGTACGCTGTATCCGCTGGCGCTCGAGGCGCTCACCGGGGACAAGATATCCGTCGGCGCGCCGTTCTTCAATCTTACATTCGGACCACTGTTCGTGCCGCTGCTGATCCTGGTGCCGTTCGGGCCGCTGTTGGCATGGAAGCGAGGCGATCTCTACGGGGTTGCACAGCGCTTGCTCGCGGCATGCGCGATCGCGATGGTTGGCCTCGCCGCAACCTTCGCGTTTGAGGGCACCAAAGCGGTGCTCGCGCCGTTCGGAATCGGACTGGCGCTTTTCGTGATGGCTGGCGCCATCACCGACACTATCGAGCGCGTGGGTCTGCGCAGCATGTCGCTTGAGACGATCGCCCAGCGCGCGGCTGGACTGCCGCGCTCAGCCTGGGGAACGGCGGTGGCGCATTTTGCGCTCGGCATTACCCTGCTCGGAATTGTCTGCGCCAGCACCTGGGGCAGCGAGCGTATCGTCGCAATGAAACCGACGCAGACAGTTTCCATCAGTGGCTATGATCTGAATTTTGACGGCATGGTGAGCCGGGACGGCTCGAACTACCGCGAAACCGCCGCGCGCTTCACTGTTCGTAAGGGTGGCACGGTGATCGGCATGATGGAGCCGTCGAAACGCGTCTTTCCGTCGCGCGATGGCATGTCGACCACGGAGGCCGCGTTGCTCACGCGCGGTGTCAGCCAGCTTTATCTGTCTCTCGGCGACGGCAATGCTGACGGCTCTGTCGCGCTGCGGCTGTATCACAAGCCGCTGGTGCTGCTGATCTGGCTTGGTGCCGTGGTAATGGCGCTGGGCGGCGCACTGTCGTTGTCGGACCGAAGGTTGCGGATCGGCGCACCGAAGCCTGCGGCGAGGCTTTTGGCGCAACCGGCTGAATGAATTTTCTGTCGACCGACGCGGTTGCGCCGCACCGTCCGGGGCCGAGTTCAAGGAATTCGAATGGCTTGGAGTGTTCGGTTTCTCTTGGTGTTGCTGACGCTTCTCGGCGCGGCGCCCGTATATGCCGTCCAGGTCAACGAGATTCTCGCCGATCCGGCACTGGAGACCCGGGCCCGCGCGATCTCGCAGGACCTGCGATGCATGGTGTGCCAGAATCAGTCGATCGACGATTCCGAAGCGCCGCTGGCGCGCGACTTGCGGCTGCTGGTGCGGGAGCGGCTCAAGGCCGGCGACAGCGACAGCCAGGCGGTTGAATACATGGTGGCGCGCTATGGCGAGTTCGTACTGCTGAAGCCCCGGGTGAATTGGCATACGGCCATCCTGTGGGGCACTCCGTTGACGATATTGATCATCGGCTTAGTTGCGATCGGCTTCACGGTCCTGCGCCGGTCTGCCGGAGCTACGCACCCCGAAGTTGCAGAATTGAGCGAAGCAGAGCGGCAGAAACTGAGCGCCATTGAGCGGTCGCAGTCGGATAGCGTCTAGGAGGACGGCTAGCCTGATTTCCTGATATGGATCAAGATAATGGCCGGTGATATCGGCTCTAATTTAGGCAAGTCGGTGCGGGATGAAGCAAGAAGAGTAAATCAAATAGTACACCGAGGGGCGAAAGCATCATGGATTATAATGTCTTTTTCGATCGGGCCTTGAGCCAGCTTCGAGACGAGCAGCGCTATCGGGTTTTTGCGGATCTTGAGCGTCTCGCGGGTCGATTCCCGCATGCCGTTTGGCACTCCCCGGAAGGTCCGCGTGAGGTAGTGATCTGGTGCTCGAACGATTACCTCGGCATGGCGCAGCATCCGAAGGTGGTGGGGGCAATGGTTGAGACCGCCGCTCGGATGGGCACCGGAGCCGGTGGGACGCGCAATATCGCCGGCACCAATCATCCGTTGATCGAGCTGGAGCGCGAATTGGCAGACTTGCACGGCAAAGAAGCTGCGCTGGTGTTTACCTCAGGTTACGTGTCGAACGAAGCCGGCATCTCCACGATCGCGAGGTTATTGCCCGGCTGTATAATTTTCTCCGATTCACTTAATCACAATTCCATGATTGAGGGCGTGCGCAAATCGGGATGTGAGAAGCAGGTATGGCATCATAACGATCTTGTCCATCTCGAAGAGTTGCTCTGGGCCGCGGCTCCGAACCGGCCAAAACTGATTCTGTGCGAAAGCCTGTACTCGATGGACGGCGACGTCGCGCCGCTGCACAAGATCTGCGACCTCGCCGAGCGCTACGGAGCGTTGACCTATGTCGACGAGGTGCACGCCGTCGGCATGTACGGGCCGCATGGTGGCGGAATCTCCGAACGAGACGGGGCAACAGCGCGCATCGATATCCTCGAAGGCACGCTGGCCAAGGCCTTCGGCTGCGTCGGCGGCTATATCGCAGCGAATGCCAACCTGATCGATGCCGTGCGTTCCTATGCGCCCGGCTTTATCTTCACGACGGCACTACCACCGGCGGTCTGCGCCGCAGCGACCGCTGCTATCAGGCATCTAAAATCCTCGCAGCGGGAGCGTGATCGCCACCAAGACCGGGCGGCCCGCCTGAAGCTCGTGCTCCGTGCCGCGCGCCTGCCGGTGATGCCGAGCCAAACCCACATTGTGCCGCTTCATGTCGGCGATCCCGAAAAATGCAAGATGGCATGCGATCTCTTGCTGTCGGAACACGGCATCTATATCCAGCCGATCAATTATCCGACGGTCCCGAGGGGCCTGGAGCGGCTGCGGATCACGCCGTCGCCGTATCATGACGATGCGCTGATCGATCGCCTCGCCAGGGCGTTGGTGGATATTTGGGATCGGCTCAAGCTTACGCGGCAACCTCAAATCCTCGCCGCGGAATAACTCGCGGTTCGGTGCTGGCGGCAACCGCTACGGAAGTTGCGCCAGCGCCTTGTCGATTTCTGCCTTGAGGACGGTGTTGATATTGTCCGGCGTGATCGGTCCGACCAGCTTGTAGAGGATCGTGCCGTCGCGCCCGACGATGAAGGTCTCCGGCACGCCATAGGCACCCCATTCGATCGCGGCGCGGCCGTTGCCGTCGACGCCGACGAAGCTGAACGGATTGCCGTAGCGGCCGAGAAAGCGCCGCGCATTGTCGGGTGCATCCTTGTAGTCGATCCCGACCAGTTGCAGCCGCTTGTTCTTGGCCAGTTCGGTGAGCAGCGGGGCCTCGTCGTGGCACGGCACGCACCAGGACGCCCAGACATTGACCAGGCTCACCTTGCCCTTGAATACGGCGGGATCGAGCCCCGGCACCTGAGTGCCATCGACGCTGAGACCTTGCAGCGGCGGCAGCGGCGTTTGCGGCGCGGGGTGGCCGATCAGCGCGGAAGGAATCCGCGACGGGTCACCGTTGCCTAGGCGGAACCAGAACAGGGCGGCAAGCGCGGCGAAGACGACGAGCGGCAGCGCCATCAGCCAAGGTCGGCGCGGCGGGGAGGATGTCAGCTCGGACGGTGCGGTTTCGTTCATCGGGTATCTGCTGCGCTGCGGCCGGAGCGCCTGACGACGCCGCTTTCGTCGAGTTGGCGCAGGCGCTGCTTCTGATTGCAGTAGTCGAGCGCGATCCAGAAGGTCAGGGCCGCTACGACCGCTGCAACCAGCGCATAAGCTGTTATGATAAAGGGCGCGTAGGGGCCGAGCGACATCGTCTCACGCGGTCCCGATTCTTGACTTTGACACGTTTTCTGGGCGCGAACCGGCATCCGCCGGGCGTGAAAACGTCCTTGCTTGCGTCATCTGCAAGCTGCGCACGCGCCGACGCAGAATCTCGTTGCGCATCGCCGCCAGATGCAGGACCGAAAACAGCAGGATGAACGCCACTCCCATTACCAACAGCGGAACCAGGAACGCGCGGTCGAGCGAGGGTCCGCCCGTCCGCAACACCGATGCCGGCTGATGGAGCGTGTTCCACCAATCAACCGAGAACTTGATGATCGGCAGATTGACCGCGCCGACCAGGGTCAAGACAGCCGCAGCCCGGGCGGCTCGCGTGGGGTCTTCGACCGACCGCCACAGCTCGATAAGGCCCAGATACATCAGGAACAGGATCAGCATTGAGGTTAGCCGCGCATCCCATTCCCAATAGGTGCCCCACATCGGCCGGCCCCACAGCGATCCCGTCACCAGCGCGAGGAAGGTGAACGCGGCGCCGATCGGGGCTGCGGCCTTGGCCGCGACTTCGGCGAGCGGACGCGAAAGCCGACAGATAGAGGCCGATCGCGAGCGCGATTGCAGTCGCCCCGCCAGCCACGGCAGGAGGCGCGCATTCAGCGCCAGGAATTTCGTCGGGTTGGCGAGGTCGATCAGCGTCATGGCATCCTGCAATTGGTTGCAACCCTCCCAAGCAATGAGCATTAAAGCTCAGCGAGAGACTTGATCAAGGTCAAATTGGCATGATCTTGCCCGAAACACCGGAATCCACCCATCCGGATAACGATATGTTCCGGCTGTCCGAGAGGCGCGTGTTGGCTTCCGTGGCTCTGGTTGCCTGACGTTTTCTTTTCATCCGGTCTAGTTCTGCACCGGCAAAGAGATATTGGAAGGTATCAACGTTGCATACTTCACGGGCGCGCAGGATGAGCTGTTAGCCTTGGTCGCTCTGACCTTTGCCGAAAGTGTCTTCGCCTGCGAAGAGTGAGAGATTGCATTCCCGGCTGCACGCCATGGCTCGATGGAACTGACATCTTCTCCGGTATATCTTGCCAGGAAAGAACGCGGCCAATATTCTTGGCATTGCTTCTCGTTGTTCGTGCCGGAAAAGCACTCAAGTTCTTCAGCATCGTTGTGTCCGGCCCTCGCATGGGCGACGTGCAGTCAGGCTAGCTGCGCAGGAAAGAATCACTTGTGATTCCTTTCTGAGCACCTGATTCGCGAGGGGGTGCTCTATGGGGCTGACATTAAGGGATCGATCGGCAAAAGGCTGTTTGCGGTCCTTGGAAGGTGAATGTCGGATTGATCGAGAGAGTAGTGGATGCGAGTTTAGGGACGCGCGGCTCGGCGACAGATTCCGCAAACTGCTCACGCAGATTGGAAGCGCCATGGGACAAAGCATTCCGCTCGTCTGCCAGGATTGGGCGAATACCAAGGCAGCCTACCGCTTCTTCTCTAATGACCGGGTCAGCGAAGCGGACATTCTGGCCGGCCATTTCCAATCGACACGTGATCGTGCCGCCGCCACTGAAGGTCTCGTTCTTGTGCTGCACGATACAACCGAGTTCAGCTATCAACGCGAGAAGTCAGAAGCGATCGGCATCACCAAGAGCATAAACAGTGGACGGGATAAGGCCGGTCGCCTCAGATCGCACACGGTTTGCGGCATCCTGATGCATTCGAGCCTCGCGGTTACAATCGAGGGGGTGCCGCTGGGGTTGGCGGCCGTTAAGTTCTGGACCCGGAAGAAATTCAAGGGGACGGCAGCGCTTAAAAAGAAGATCAATCCGACCCGGATTCCCATCGAGAAAAAGGAAAGCGTCCGGTGGTTGGAAAATCTCAAGCAGTCTACGCAGCTGTTGGATCATCCGGGACGATGCATCCATATTGGTGATCGCGAGAGTGACATTTACGAGCTTTTCTGCGCGCAGCACAGGAGATCGGAACTCATTTCCTGATCAGGACCTGCGTCAACCGCTTGGCTGGAGACGGGGATCACACGATCGCCGACGAAATGGACGAGGTCGCCGTCAAAGGGCTCCATCGCATCGAAGTCAGAGACAGCAACGGAGATCCCGACCAGGCCGTTCTTGAGATCAGGTATCGCAAGATTTGCGTCCTGCCGCCGATCGGAAAGCAGACGCGCTATCCAGCTCTGACCCTGACCGTGATCCATGCCGAAGAGCGCGGGACGCCGAAAAACAGAAAGAAGATCGATTGGAAGCTGATCACCGACCTGCCTGTTGGTTCCCGCACCGACGCCATTGAGAAACTCAAATGGTATGCTTTGAGGTGGAAGATCGAGGTGTTCCACAAGATCCTCAAATCGGGCTGCAAAGCTGAGGAGTCGAAGCTCAGGACCGCCCAGCGTCTGACCAACCTAATCTCGCTCTTTTGCATTCTGAGTTGGCGGGTCTTCTGGATGACGATGCTCAACCGTTCCGCCCCCGGCGCGCCGCCAACCCTCGCGTTGACTGCGACTGAAATCGGCTTGCTCGATCGCCTCGTCAACGACAAACCAAAAGCAAGACAGAAAACGCTCTCGCACTATCTGATCAAGATCGCCCGGCTCGGCGGTTATCTCGCCCGCGCCAGCGATCCGCCGCCCGGCAATACCGTTATGTGGCGCGGGCTGTCACGCCTCACCGACATCGCGCTGGGCGTCATGGTCGGAGGAGAATTTGTGGGTAATTGAAAGTCTGACCGACGGCTTACCCGCCGTCGAGGCGGCCTGCGCCGAGGCAATCGTCCACGGCGTCCATTCCGCCGATGTCGTCCTCAACATCCTCGCCCGCCATCGCGATCCTGCGCCGCCAGCCAACATCCTCACACCGGCTGCGCTGACATTGCGCCACGCCCCGATCGCTGACTGTGCCCGTTACGACAACCTAAGGAGAACCAACTAATGGAACGTACTCAGCTGTTTGACCTCATGGTGAGCTCAAGCTCTACGGCATGAAGGCTGCCTTCGACGAGATCATGGCGACTGCCGTGAAGCGCCAGCACGAACCCCAGCGCATTGTCGGCGACCTTCTCAACGCCGAGATCAACGAGAAGCAGGCCCGATCAATCAAGTACCAGCTCACCATCGCCAAACTGCCGCTTGCCAAGGACCTCGACGACTTCCAGTTCGAGGGCACACCCATCAACCAAACGCTGGTCAATGATCCCGCCGGCGGCGGCTTCATCGCCCAGCAACGCAATGCTGTTCTGGTCGGCGGTACCGAGCCCGCTTCATAATGCTCACCTGTCCATGTCGTTAGAGTTCCAGCACTTTTTGCAGCGGATCGGCGGCCGGCGGACGCCGCAGACGCCGGGCGGTCGCAGCGCTCTTCACATCGGCACGTTCCAGATCGGCCGCCTTGATGATCCACGGCGCGCCCTTACAGAGCTGACTCGCCGCGAGCTGGCCATCCTTGATCAGACGGCGCACCGTCGACGGGCTGACGGACAGGGCTGCAGCGGCCTCGTCGAGCGTGACCTCGCCGCGCTCCCGTCGCTCGCCCTCCCGATAGGTCGCAATCGCATTGTGACTGCGCAGGCTGCACACGCGTGACTGTGTCCAGCCGTTGCCGCGCCCTGTCGTCTTGCCGGCGCGATTGAGCACCGAAGCGATCGCCTTGTCCGGCATCTGTCGCGCCAGTACACGCACCAAATCGATAGTCTCGCCCGCCGCGCTCCAGCGATGTTGCCCCGAGCGGTTCTTCCTGACCTTGAGCGCGGAGTGGTCGCCGCCGTGCCAACGTATCACGAGAT
>DAIMKE010000027.1:0-6656 GCA_036721875.1 Bradyrhizobium sp.
GGACAAGCCACGAAACCTTGACAGGTTGCGCGACTGCCGACTTGTCCCAGAGAGAACTCATCGCTTGCAAGACCGCAATCCAACCTTCGGATGGCCTACCCAAATCCCGACAGACGTGGTTGATTTGTCGTGACAATTCGATGAAGCTTGGTCTGGAGGGACACCGATGGCGATCATGATGCCGGCTGCCGATCAGGCGGTTCTGAATCGGCGTGACGCCATTGTTGCCGCGCTGCGCGCGATCGTGCCGGGCGAAGGCGTGATCGACAGTGCTGCGGAGATGCTCCCCTACGAGTCCGACGGCCTGATGGCGTACCGTCAGCCGCCGATGGTCGTGGTGCTGCCGGACACCACCGAACAGGTCTCCAGGGTCCTGAAATACTGCCAGGCGGAGGGCATCAAGGTGGTGCCGCGCGGCTCCGGCACATCGCTGTCGGGCGGCGCGCTGCCGCTGGCCGACGGCGTGCTGCTGGGCCTGGGCAAGTTCAAGCGCATCCGCGAGATCGATTTCGACAACCGCGTGGTGGTGACGGAGCCGGGCGTCACCAACCTCGCCATCAGCCAGGCGGTGGCGCATGCGGGCTTCTACTATGCGCCCGATCCGTCGTCGCAGATCGCCTGCTCGATCGGCGGCAATGTCGCGGAGAATTCCGGCGGCGTGCATTGCCTGAAATACGGCATGACCACCAACAACGTGCTGGGCTGCGAGCTCGTGCTGATGTCCGGCGAGGTCCTGCGCATCGGCGGCAAGGCGGCCGAGAACGCCGGCTACGACCTGATGGGGATCGTCACCGGCTCCGAGGGCCTGCTCGGCGTCATCACCGAAATCACGGTGCGGATCCTGCAGAAGCCCGAGACGGCGCGGGCGCTGATGGTCGGGTTCGCCGAGGTCGAGGCCGCCGGCGAGTGCGTGGCGCGCATCATCGGCGCCGGCATCATTCCGGGCGGCATGGAGATGATGGACAAGCCGGCGATCCACGCCGCCGAAGCCTTCGTCCATGCCGGCTACCCGCTCGACGTCGAGGCGCTGCTGATAATCGAACTCGACGGTCCGGGCGTGGAGGTCGATGAACTGATCAAGCGCGTCGAGGCGATCGCGCAAGGCTGTGGTTCGACCACCTGCCAGATTTCCACCTCCGAGACCGAGCGCAACCTGTTCTGGGCCGGCCGCAAGGCGGCGTTTCCCGCGGTGGGCCGGATTTCGCCCGACTACCTCTGCATGGACGGCACCATTCCGCGCGGCGCACTGCCGAAGGCCCTGGCGCGCATCCGCGATCTATCGGTCAAATACGATCTGCGCGTCGCCAACGTGTTTCACGCCGGTGATGGCAATCTGCATCCGCTGATCCTCTACGACGCCAACCAGCCCGGCGAGATGGAGCGGGCCGAGGCGTTCGGCGCCGACATCCTGCGCGCCTGCGTCGAATTCGGCGGTGTGCTGACCGGCGAACACGGCGTCGGCATCGAGAAACGCGACCTGATGCCTGAGATGTTTTCCGAAATCGATCTCAACCAGCAGCAGCGCCTGAAATGCGCGTTCGACGCGCAAGGGCTGCTTAACCCCGGAAAGGTGTTTCCGACGCTGCACCGCTGCGCCGAACTCGGTCGCATGCACGTGCACGGCGGCAGATTGGCTTTCCCTGATATTCCGCGGTTTTGAGCATGGTCCTCGCCAATTTTTCAATCGTCATACCCCGCGAAGGCGGGGTATCCAGTACGCCGCGCCGCCGATCTTCGTCATCGGCTCCGGCGATTACTGGATCGTCCGCCCCAGTGCGCAATGCGCACAAGGCGGACGATGACACCGAGCAAGAAATCTAGCGCCGTGGACACTCTCAGGGTACGAGACCCCAAGGACGTCGAAGAGGTGGTGCGGGCGGCCATCGCCAGCGAGCAGCCGCTGGAGATCATCGGCCATGGCACCAGGCGGCTGATCGGCCAGCCAATGGCCACCAATGCCGTGCTCGATGTGTCGGCGCTGAATGCGGTCACCTCTTACGAGCCGAACGAACTGATCATCACGGTGCAATCAGGCGCGCCGCTTGCCGACGTGCAATCGCTGATCGATTCCAGGAACCAGCAGTTCGCCTTCGAGCCGATGGATACTTCCGCGCTGCTCGGCGTGTCCGGCAGCGGCACCATCGGCGGCATGATCGCCGCCGGACTCGCCGGGCCGCGCCGGATCAAGGCCGGCGGCGCCCGCGATCACCTGCTGGGCGCGCATGCGGTGTCCGGCTTCGGCGACAGCTTCAAGACCGGCGGGCGTGTGGTGAAGAACGTCACCGGCTACGATCTCTGCAAGCTCCTGACGGGGTCGTGGGGCACGCTGGCGGTCATGACCGAGGTGACGCTGAAGGTGATGCCGAAACCCGAGAGCGAATGCACGCTGGTGCTTGCCGGGCTCGACGATTTGACCGCGAACCGTGCGATGACCGCGGCCCTCGGGTCGCCTTACGACGTGTCGGGCGCGGCGCATCTGCCGGGGTCGGTGTTCGGCTCTTCAACCGGCGCGCTGGCGCGACTCGGGGCCACCGGGCGGGCGGTGACCCTGCTGCGGCTGGAAGGCATCGCGGCATCGGTGGCCGACCGCGCCGGTTCGCTTGGCAGGGCGCTTGCGACGTTCGGCGCGGTGGAGACGCTGCAGGATGACGCCTCGGCGGCGGTCTGGGCAGATATCCGCGACGTCGAGCCGTTTGCCGCCGGTGGCGCGCGCGGGTTGTGGCCGGTATGGCGGATCGTCTGCCCGCCGGCATCGGGCGGAGCCCTCGGCGAGGCGCTGGCGCGTGAGTCCCAGGGCGACGTGATCTACGATTGGGGCGGCGGCCTGATCTGGGCGGCGCTGCCGCCGAAGCCGGACGCGCAGGCCGCTTTGGTCCGCGCGCGGGTCGACGCCGCGGGCGGTCATGCCGCGCTGATCCGCGCGCCCGATGACGTCCGGCGCAGCATCGACGTGTTTCATCCTCAGCCGGCCGGATTGGCGGCCCTGAGCGAGCGCATCCGCAACAGCTTCGATCCCAGGACCATTCTCAACCGCGGCCGGATGCTGCGGGGGCCCGTGACATGAAAACCGAATTCTCGCTCGCCCAACTCGCCGATCCCGATATTGCCGAAGCCGACAAGATCCTGCGCGCCTGCGTGCATTGCGGCTTCTGCACCGCGACCTGTCCGACCTACGTGCTGCTCGGCGACGAACTCGATAGCCCGCGCGGGCGCATCTATCTGATCAAGGAAATGCTGGAGAAGGACAAGCCGCCGACGCCGGAGGTGGTCAAGCATATCGACCGCTGCCTCTCCTGCCTCGCCTGCATGACCACCTGTCCGTCCGGGGTGCACTACATGCACCTGGTCGATCAGGCCCGGGGCCGGATCGAGCGGGATTATACGCGGCCGCTGCCGGAGCGGGCGTTGCGCGCGATCCTGGCTTTCGTGCTGCCGCGGCCGGGACTTTTTCGCGCCAGCATGATCGTGGCGCGGCTCGGCCGGCCGCTTGCAGCCCTGTTGCCGACGCCGAAGGCTGCGGCCACTCCCGGCCTGCTGCGGCGGATCAAGGCGATGCTGGCACTGGCGCCGAAGGGGCTGCCGGCGCCGGGACCAACGGGTGGAAGCACGTTTCCCGCCGTCGGCGAGCGGCGCGGGCGGGTCGCATTGCTGCAGGGCTGTGCCCAGCAGGTGCTGGCGCCCCGCATCAACCAGGCCGCGATCAACCTCTTGACGCGCCATGGCATCGAGGTCGTGCTGGTCAGGGATGAGCAATGCTGCGGCGCGCTCACCCATCACCTCGGGCAGGACGACGACGCATTGGCGCGGGCCCGCGGCAACGTCGCCGTGTGGAAAAAGGAGGCGGAACAGGGCGGCCTCGACGCCATCCTGATCACGGCATCGGGCTGTGGAACAGTCATCAAGGACTACGGTTACATGCTGCGCGAGGACCGCGACTACGCACAAAGCGCAGCGCAAATCTCCGCGCTGGCAAAGGATATCACCGAGTATCTCGCCGGCCTTTCGCTATATCCATCCAGCCAGAAAGGCGATCTCACGGTCGCCTATCACTCAGCATGTTCGCTGCAGCATGGGCAGAAAATCACGGGCCTTCCGAAAGAATTGCTTTCCAAGAATGGATTCGTGGTGAAAGATGTGCCCGAGAGCCATTTGTGTTGCGGTTCGGCGGGGACCTACAACATTCTCCAGCCAGACATTGCGGGCAAATTGCGCGATCGGAAGATCGACAATATTGCAACCGTGAAGCCGGACATGATTGCTGCGGGCAATATCGGGTGCATGGTTCAGATTGCCGGTGGCACATCAATTCCTGTGGTGCACACGATTGAGCTTCTCGACTGGGCGACAGGAGGTCCAAAGCCTGGATTGACAGGTCCGGGATTGAATTGATCGATCAGCCCTCGGCATGAACCGGGATCGGCGGGCACCGGTTTTCCTCGGCGCGAGCGCGGCAAGCGTTTGACCGGAGATCATGCTCAGACCAAGGAATGGAGCAGGAGGACGCTTCGAAGAAACGTCGTCCCGGTCCAGCTCCGCGGAATCGTTGAAACGCTCGACGGACATGAACCAGCAGGTTGGACCAACGGACATGGCCCAACAGACTTGGACCAACTGACTTGGACCAACCGCTTGGACCAAAAGACTTGGACCAGCGGCAACAGGAGGATCACGATGGCGAAGGCGAAGAAGAGTAAGAAGGGGAAGAAGGCTAAAAAGGCCAAGAAGGTTGTAGCGGCGAAGAAGTCCGCAAAGAAGTCGTCCAGGAAGGCCGCCAAGAAGTCTGCGAAAAAATCCGCCAAGAAGGCCGCGAAGAAGGGCGTGAAGAAATCCGCCAAGACCGCCAAGAAAACCGCGCCGAAGAAGGCCGCCAAGAAGGCTGCGAAGAAAAGGAAAGCCGCGGCGCCGAAGCCGGCACCGGCCCCGATGGCAGCTCCGGAGCCCGAGCCGGAAGCCGCGCCGACCACGAGCTGGGCGACCCCGAGTTCGGAGCCCTCGACCCCGTCATGGGGATCATCCAACGGCGGTGAACAGCACTAGAGCGTTTTCGCGCGAAGTGGATACCGGTTCGCGTAAAAAAACGCGTCAAGCAAAAGGCTAGAGCTTGGTTCTGATTCAATCAGACCGATAAGGCTCTAGCCGCTCTGGAATGAGCTTTCAAAAGGCCGCAGCGTGCATCGCTGCGGCCTTTTTCATGACGGCTGTTCCGTGAGAGCGGCGAGGCCACGACCCCGCGTAGTTTTACGGAAATTTGATTCGCGAAAAGCACGGTCGACTGGCACCCGGCGTGCCCGGTTTTCGGGTTTCCCTGGTCGTCCAAATGGATCGGAAACCGCCAAAAATGTGATGGGAATGCAACACCCGCCGACAACATGTTTGGAAATGCCTAGAACGCCTAAAAAGGCGGCACATGCTTGCCTTTTTTGCTTCACGACTGTGACACGAGGGACCAGATTGCCGCAGGTCAATTGGCTTTGGTTGCAGTCGGTTATCGCTTGCCCTTGGGGGGCGCCGGAACGGGGCTGTTTTGAGGTGATGGGGATCCTTATGAAGAAAGTGGCTTTGTTAGCAACGGCGCTGGCAATGGTTTCGGGTTCGGCTCTCGCTGCGGATATGCGGATGAAGGCCGTCAAGGCTCCGCCGCCGCCGGTATTCGAGCCCTGGGATTTCGCTTTCGGAGGCGGCATCACCAACGACTACATCTTCCGCGGCATCACCCAGTCCAACCACAAGCCATCGGTGAACGTCTATTTCGAGCCGCGCTACAACGTCACCAAGGACTTCCAGCTCTATGTCGGCGTAGGCGGCGCGAGCATCTCGTTCCCGAACCGTGCAGCGGCTGAAATCGATGCTTACGGCGGTGCCCGCGCGACGTTTGGCGCCTTCGCAGTCGACGTCGGCGCCTTTGGCTACATGTATCCGGGCGGAACCTGCCAATACGGCGCTGCCACCGACGCCGCCCTACAGCCGTTGAGCGCCGAATGCCAGGCGAACGCGCTGCTCAACACCAACGTGATCAAGAAGGACCTCAGCTTCTTCGAGCTCTACGGCAAGGTGAACTACACCTTCAGCGACTATTTCTCGATGGGCGGCAACGTCTATTACACGCCGAGCTTCCTGAACACGGGCGCCGAGGGCACCTATGCTTCGATCGCCGGCAAGGCCATCGCGCCGAGCACCTGGTTCGGCGCCAGCGGTGTCGGCATGTACGTGTCGGGCGAATTCGGCCGTCAGTGGCTGGGCACGTCGGACTCGTTCTACGGTGTTGCACTGTTCCCGAACGGCATCAACTACGCCGACTACAACACCTGGAACATCGGCATCGGCTTCACCTACAAGGTGTTCACGCTCGACTTCCGCTACTCCGACACCGACCTGTCGAAGGGCGATTGCAACGCCTTCACAAGCGATTTCGCGGCCCGCGGCAACATCACGGCATCGACGGGTACCTTCGTTACCCCGATCAATCCGTCGGGCGTGGGTTCGAACTGGTGCGGCGCGGCCGGCATCGTCAAGCTCTCGGCTGACCTGACCGCACTGACGAACCTGAAGTAAGACCTTCTGTCGAAGACGAAGGGGCGGCAGAGTAATCTGCCGCCCCTTTTGTTTTGCGAGGTTGTCGAATGATACGGGGTTGGCGGCGCGCCGCGATCAAGGCG
>DAIMKE010000027.1:6679-15906 GCA_036721875.1 Bradyrhizobium sp.
TTTCCCGCAACGATCACCACAACGCGCTGGCCGGCGCGGTGGCAGGCCTCGGCGGCGCCATCGCCATCGGCGTCATGGAGCTGTTCTCGGCCGTCACGAATTATCCGCTGGCCGTGATTCCGTTTGCGACCTCGATCGTGCTGGTGATCGGATCGCCGAACGCCGAGCCGGCGCAGCCGCGCGCCTTGATCGGCGGGCACGTGGTATCGGCGCTGGTCGGCCTCGTGGTCCTGAAGCTGACGGGACCGCAGGCCTGGGCCGCGGCCGCCGCCGTCGGGCTTTCGATCCTGGCGATGTACGTAACCGGGACCTTTCATCCGCCGGCAGGCATCAATCCGCTGCTCATCGTATCAGGCAATCTGCCCTGGACGTTCCTGCTCGCGCCGGTGCTGGCCGGCGCGCTGCTGCTGACGGCCTTCTGCTATTTCTGGCACCGCACGGTACGCCGCCAGTCGTGGCCGCACCGCTGGCTTTGAACGAGGCGGCTATACGCGGCTACGTCGCTTTCATGCTCTCACCGGCGTCCTCCAGCACGAATCGATCGCCGTCGCGGGTGAGCTTGACGTTGCGCTGGTGGAAGGCACCGAGCGTCGAGCGATGGCCGATCGAGACGATGGTGGTCGCCGGCAGTTTCGCCTCCAGCAGGCGATACAGCGCCGCCTCCGACGGCTCGTCGAGCGAGGCGGTGGCTTCGTCGAGGAACAGGTAGTGCGGCGTCTGCAACAGCGCGCGTGCGAGCCCGAGGCGCTGCTGCTCGCCGAGCGACAGCGTCCGGTTCCAGTGCCCGTGCTCGCCGATCTGCGATGCCAGCTTGGGCAATCCGACCTGCTCCAGCGCACTGCTGATTTGCTGGTCGGTGAAGGTGCCTTCCGTGGAGGGATATTCCACCGCCCCGCGCAGCGATCCGGTCGGGAAATACGGCCGCTGCGGCAGCAGCATCAATGTTGCCCCCGCCGGAATGGTGATCGAACCCGCCCCGAACGGCCAGATGCCGGCAATGGCGCGGAACAGCGTCGATTTGCCGGAGCCCGAGGGGCCCGTCATTAGCGTGCGCTCGCCCTTGCGCAGGCTGAACTTCTCGGCGTTGACCAGCGGCGTGCCGTTCGGCAGTCGCAACGCCAATCCCTTGAGGTCGATCGCGCTACCGCCCGCCGCGTCGACGACATGAATCCTTTCGCTGCGGGTGGCAAGATCGCGCGCCTCCGCAATCCCTGCCTCGAACCCGTCCAGACGGTTGACCACCGCCTGCCACTCCGCGAGTTGCCGATAGATGGAAATGAAGAACGAAAGCGCGCCTTGCACGCTCGAGAATGCCGATGCGGTCTGCATCATGCCGCCGAGCTGGATCTTGCTCGCGAAGTAGGCCGGTGCCACCAGCACGTAGGGAAACACTACCGAAGCCTGGTTGTAGCTTGCCGTGAACGCCGTGATCTTCTTGGTCCGGCTCATGATGGCGAGCCAGTTCTCCACCACGCGTCCGAAGCGGACCAGCAGGCGTTCGTGCTCGGCGGCCTCACCCCGCATCAGCGCGATCTGCTCGGAGTTTTCCCGCACGCGCACCAGATTGAAGCGAAAATCCGCTTCGTATTGCTGCTGCCGATAATCGATGCCGACCAGCGGCCAGCCGATCAGGTGGGTGAGAATGGTGCCGAGCACCGAATAGATCAGCGCGCCCCAGACCAGGTAGCCGGGAATTGAATATTCCTGACCGAACAGGTGCAGCGGCGCCGCGTTCGAAAGCCCCCACAGGATCGTCACAAAAGACGCCAGCGTGACGATCGAGCTCAGCAGGCCGACGCCAATGTTGAGCGTTCGATCGACGAACAGCTTGACGTCGTCGGTCATGCGCTGGTCGGGGTTGTCGGCGGCGTCGCCCTGAAGCTGCATCCGGTAATGGTTGGCCTGATGCAGCCAGTCGCCGAGATATTGCGAGGTCATCCAGCGCCGCCAGCGGATCTGCAGCCATTGATTGAGGTAGAGCTGATAGACCGCGAGCACGATGAAGATGGCGGCGAGGACGCAGAAGTAGGTGATCTCGGAGACGAAGGTGTCCCAGTTGCGTTCCTGCAGCGCGTTGTAGAACCGGCTGTTCCATTGATTGAGCAGGACGTTGATCGCGACGATGGCCAGCTCGATGGCGATGACGGCCGCCAGCAGCCCGCGGCCGGCCCATCTGTCTTCGGAGCGGAAATAGGGGACGGAGATGCGCCACACGGTGGCGAGCGTCGAGCGGATATTTTTCACAGATTGCCGTCTCCGGGGATGGGCCTAACGCCCTGAAGGAATGCAAGAATCAGCTGCGCGCAAGTTGCAGGGGTTTGCGTCCTGCGGCGTCTTGTCGCAGTCGCTAAGCAGACCCTAGCATGGCCGCGACGGCGAGGGGCGACGGCCATCATACTTCGCGAGCTTGTGAGCAGATATTTGGCGAGGAGCCTGCAGCCCCTGCCGATCGCGTTCGCCTCCGACGTGACGGGCCGGCGTGAGGATTCTGCGGGCGACGCGTTTGCGGATCGCTCATTCCTCCGCGTGCATTTGTTAATTTCTCCTGAGGGTTGCGTGCGCCAATCTGTCCCGCTTTCGCCCCTGTCACAGGCTGGGCGATGCGCTACGGTGGCAAAAAATCCAAGGAGGGAATCATGTTAACGAAACTTAATCGGCGTCACTTCATCGCTGCCGGCACGGCAGCCGCCGCGATGCCGTTCATCTCGCGCAGCGCCTCGGCGCAGGGCACGTGGCCGTCGCGGAGCATCCGCATGGTCTGCAGCTACCCGGCCGGTGGGCAGACCGACCTGCTGGCGCGCGCGTTCGGCGAATTCATCTCCAAGCAGGTCGGACAGACCGTCGTCAACGAGAACAAGGCGGGCGCTTCGGGCTCGATCGGCGCGGCGGAAGTCGCTCGCGCGGCGCCGGACGGCCACACCATCCTGTGCTCGATCTCCACTACCTATGTGATGAACCGGGTGATGATGAAGAATCCCGGCTACGACATGGACAAGGACCTGACGCTCGTCAGCGTGATCCCGGGCGCCGGGCTGCTGCTGATCGCGACGCCAGCGTCCGGCGTCAAGTCGCTGGAGGATTTCGTCGCGTTCGCGCGCAAGAAGGGCCAGGTGAACTTCGGGACCTATAGCGCCGGCTCGGCCCCGCACATGACGATCAACGAACTCAACAAGCAGTACGGTCTCAACATCGAACCGATCCACTATCGGGGCGAGGCGCCGATGTGGACGGGACTGATGGACGGCACGCTCGATGTCGCGATGGGGAGTTTCACGGCAGCTCAACCCGTCCTGGGAAGCAACAAGGGCACCGTGTTCGCCGTGCATTCGAAAACGGTCCCCGCGATCCCGGATGTCAAGACCCTGCCTGAACAGGGTGCTACAGGGAAGTTCTTCACCGTCAGCGGCTTCTCGGGCTGGGCGCTGCCGAAGGCGACGCCGCAACCGATCGTCGACCGGTTTGCGGAACTGATCGTGGCAGCCAACAGCGATCCGAAGGTGAAGGAAGTTCTCAAGACTTTCGCGCTTGAGCCGGCGATCGGCTTCAAGGAAAGCAACGCCTTGTATCAGCGCGAGTTGCCGGTCTGGATAGAGGCCGGGAAGGCGCTCGGCATGGAGCCGGCCTAGAACGGGTTGCAAGCGGCCAGCGCTGGCAGTCATATCGGCGCGTCAATCGTGCAGGAAACCTCGCGACGTTCGCGCAGCTCATCGACGTGGGCTGTGTCGACGTCTGCATGGCTCCCGGCTCCATCAGAACCGATTACGCCCTAGCCATTCACGCCGTTGTTCAATAGAACGGCGCGCGGCGCTGGGGTTTTGACCGTTCGAGAGGTTGCATGATTTCGTTCGCGCGCATGATCAAGGTCGGCGCCGGCTCGCTGTTGCTGATAGCCGCCGTCCTGCCCTCCAGCCTGGCTTTGGCCAATGATGGATTTCCGTTCGGCGCCGAAATGACGCTCGACGTCGACCGCCAGCCCGGTTCCAAGCGAATTCCGAACCTGGAGATCGGCGACAACGGCGAGGTGATCCTCGAACTCTGGTGCAAGGGCGGCACGGGCCAGTTTTCGGTGGCGGGCAATACCGTGATCTTCGCTCCCGGCGCGATGGAAAACCGTCCCTGTCCGCCGGATCGCGCGCAGCAGGACGACGAACTGATCGCGGCGCTGGCGGCAACCGGGACGTGGAAACGCCAGGGCGATTTCGTTTCGTTCGTCGGTGCGAAGACGCTGCGCTTTCGGATCAACACCAACTAGTAATCAATCAGGCGTCCATCGCGCTCCGCACGATGCCTGTCCAATCAAGCGCGACAACGGGGAGGCAACATGATTATCGACCACGAAAGGCTGCGTGCGTTCGCAAACCGCATCGTCGCGGCAGGCGGCCGGATGAGGCAGCGTTCGTTGCCGATCATCTGGTCGAGGCTAACCTGCGCGGGCATGACAGCCACGGCGTGGGGATGCTCGTCGCCTACGTGCGCGACTTCGAGGCCGGCACGCTGAAGGTCAACCAGAAGCCGGAGATCGTCTCGGACTCCGGCACGATCTCGGTCTGGGATGCGCGGTCCGGCTATGGCCAGGTGATCGCGCATCAGGCGGTCGAGTGGGCCATCAAGGCTGCGAAGCAACATGGCGTCGCAGTGAATGGATTGCGCAATGCGCACCATATCGGCCGCGTCGGCACCTATGGCGAAGTTGCGGCACGCGAAGGGATGGTCGCGCTGCACTTCGTCAACGTCGCGTCCGGCACGCCCGGGGTGGCGCCCTTTCGCGGACGCGAGGGACGGTTCCTGACCAACCCGGTCTGCATCGCCATCCCCGGAACGGCGAGCAACGAGCCGATACTGCTGGATTTTGCGACGAGCCGCGTCGCGCTCGGCAAGGTGAGGGTCGCGCACAATGCCGGCAAGCCGATGCTCGATGGCGCACTGCTCGATCACGCGGGACAGCCCACGACCAATCCGTCGGTCATGTACACGGAGCCGCGCGGCGTGGTGCTGCCGTTCGGCGAGCACAAGGGCTCGGGGCTCGCGCTGGTCTGCGAACTGCTGGCAGGCGCCATCGTCGGCTCACCGAGCGTGACGACGAACACGCCGCCCGAGCGTGGCATCATCAACGGCATGCTGAGCATCGTCATCGATCCCGCGCGGCTTTCCGCGCGCGACAGCATGATGAGCGAGATCGATGCCATGATCGCGTGGGTGAAGTCGGCCAAGCCCGCCGATCCGGAACTGCCGGTACTGGTGGCCGGCGAGCCCGAGCGCATGGCGCGGGCCGAGCGGCTCGCCAACGGCATCGAGATCGACAATGAAACCTGGAGCCAGTTGTCGGCAATCGCCGAACGCTATCAGATCGCGCTCGATCGCTAGTTCT
The DNA here is from genome assembly GCA_036721875.1 of Bradyrhizobium sp. Classification (GTDB taxonomy): domain Bacteria; phylum Pseudomonadota; class Alphaproteobacteria; order Rhizobiales; family Xanthobacteraceae; genus Bradyrhizobium. The sequence continues at coordinate 12,048 of DAIMKE010000027.1, forward strand.
GCGATCCCGCGTGGCTACTGTGTCGCAATCAATCCATGCGCGGTGGCGACGATCCAGCGGTTGCCCCAGCGCACGATGGAGTCGATTCGCCCGATTCCGGGAACCATGTCGCCGCGCGCGGCCATCTTGATTCCGTCGGGACCTTCGAGCACGGCGGTTCCATCGCGCACCTCGACCACGCTCCATCCGGGAATGGTTGTCGGTTTCGTCTCCGGCGCGGGCGCCAACGATGGTCTCGCCGCCATCGCTACGGGATTCGCATGGGCTTGCGCGGCGAACACCGCGCTCGCTGCCGTGGCAGAGGGTTTCGGAATGCTGCCGACAGTGACGGGCGACGCGTTTCGGAGGTCTGACGTCGATGCAGTCTTGCGCGCGCTTTCCGTCTTGCCCGGTTTTGCCGCGGCAACGGAAGGCGAGGGCGCGTCCTGCTGCGCGATCTGGTCGACGCCGATCAGGTTTTCGACCTCGGGCCAGTGCAGGGCGCCTGCCCATCCGAGCGCGAAGCTTGCGGCCAGCGCCATCGCGGCGAGCAGGAAAGGCCGGGCGCGCGCGACATATGGCTCGCGCAGCACCAGCACGTCATCGCGATTGCGGCTCAGGACATCGGGCATCCCTGCCGGCTGTCTTGGGTACCAACTGCGTTCAAGGAAAATCGGCTCGCGGTCTTGCATGGCGTGACCCACGGTTTGGTTAGCCGATGATGTTCCCGGAAGCTGAATCGAGTCTTAACGATCAGGCAGACCAGGCACGGTGATGCTCGAAAAGCGTCATGCCCAGCCAAGCCGGAGTTGCGTCATCCATGATGACGTGTTGGACGATCGCGCGCCGGGCTTGCGAATTATTTCCACACCGACCTGTCGGCGTCCCAGCGCTGGCCCTTGAACTCTTTCGCCAGCGCCTCGACCGAACCGTTGTCGTCCGCGGGTTCGCCACCTTCCTCCTCGCCGGTGGCGGACTCCTCCGACAGGTTCAGCTTTGGACCCGTGCCTTCATCCGCGGTGGAGACCAGGGGGCTCGAGATCCAGAGCATCAGACGGTCCGATGCGCCCGGCCGGTCCGGCGATATCAGCGCGGTGATTTCGACGGTCTCGGTGAGGGCGAGCGCGGGATAGATCTGGCTCGGCCGTTTGAAACTCAGGTGCAGCTTTCCGGTGTTGGCGTCCCATTCGGCGCCGGCGGGCTTGGCGGCGAGCGTTTTCGCAAGCACGCCTGACATCGCCGACGCGATCTTGTCCCTGTTGATCTTGTCGCCGTCGCGCCATTCGGCGGCGGCAAACCGGATGGTGCGGTCCATCTCGATGCTGCCGCTGGTCCATCCCGCGGCGAGCACGCCTGACATCGATTTGGCCTTGGCGATCAGCGCGACCGCGCGTTCCGGATCGACGGCGAGATTGATGGTCTGCTCGCCGGCGCGCAGTGCGTCGCACGTGATCGAAAGGCTGCCCAGTCCCACCTCGACGGCTTCGCCCTTCAGGCCCTTGAGAAAATCCAGCGCGGCATCGAGCTTGATCCGCACCGCGATTGCTTCCGGCGACACTTCGGTGAAATCCTTCGGGGCCGGCGTGATGCCGTCGTCGCTGGTCTGGTTCTCCAGGAATTCCTTCTCGCTGAGATCGGAATTGTCCGTCGACGCCACTTCGGTGATCGCCTGGCCGATGCTGATCTGGCCGCGGAACTCGAAGGTATCGCCGGTGGGCTTGCGCAGCAGTTTGACGGTGACCGGCTGCTTGTCGCCGATGCTCTGCGTGGTGCCGGTCAGGTTCTGGCCGCTGACGGCGAGGTTGGCGACGAAGCGGTCCTTGCGGTCGGAACCCTTCTCGGCGGGATAGCAGACATCGAGCACGGCGGCCGTGACGTTCTTGCCCTGGCGGGCTTCCTTCAGCACGACATCGGCATTGCCGTCCATCAGGCCGTCGATCGAGGTGAAATACCTGATCTCGTTCGCGCCCGGCGCTTTGGGCTGCGGTTTCGGTTGGGCGAAGGCGGGATCCGCAGAGACCGTCACCAGACCGAGCAGGCAAAGCAGGAGCGCGCGCATGTGAAAATCCTCAGATAGACAAAGATATCAACGTCGTCGCAACTACCAAACCTAGTCTCATTGGCCAAGGACGACCGTCCGGCGCCCGACCGCTACTGCCGGGCGTAGGAGCCCTTGATCGATCATTGCGTCGATGACGCCAGTAGTCACTTTGCACTAGCTGCGTGCGTTCAAAAGGACCCTAGCAATAAACAGGGCGGAAACGATGGCGCGATTTGGCGCTGGTGCTGTTCTCAGAGTTTTTTGCCGCCATTACCGCAGCCGCAGCCTCCTTCGTTGGCGATCGAAATGGCTTGGCGAGGGCCCTGCTATTCAGCATCCAGACGACTGCAGTCGAAGGTGTTGGCAGCGCCAGAATAACCGTTAAGATTGTACAACTTTGGATCCATCGCAATGTGCAATAATTTCACGTTTGCTGTTGATCTTGTGCAGCCATTGCACTATCCCAGAGCGTTGAGGCCACATGGCGAGCATTGATGCTCCCCTAAGTAACTGTAAGGTCTACATTTATCCGGGAGACCATAATCCTCCGCACTTCCACTTGAAAGGCCCAGACTCAAGGGCTTCCGTGGACATAATGAGCTTGGAGGTTATCGCTGGCAAAGCGTCAAAAAGGGATCTGGCTGAGATCAAGGAGTGGGCCGCTAAGCCAGAAAACCTGGCGCTATTGGTATCGGAGTGGAGAAGGCTCAATGAGCGAGAATGACATCGTCGATAGCGGTATTCCACTTCCGCGGATGGCGGCTGTTCGGGCGCTTCATGACTTTGTGCTTCGAGTTAAGTGGGCGGAAGGTCCCCGGGCCGGGCGGGAGGATTTCGTTGACGTTAGTCCAGCCATCTTCAGCTACAAGATCTACCGTCCTTTGAGAGATGAAAGCCTTTTTTTGACCGGCGTCGTTGCGGAAGACGGCGATGCTGTGGCGTGGAGTGACGACAGGGATTTGATGATGTCAGCAGACACCATCCAATCCCTTGCACAAGAGAGTTGGACGCCTAAGGAATTCGTGGAATTCCTGACACGAAACAGACTTACTCAAGAAGCCGCAGCCGCACTATTGGGGAGAAGCCGAAGGCAAATCGCAACTTACGCCACGAAGGGGCCGATCCCACGCGTCATTGCGCTCGCGTGCTACGGATTTGAATCCCTCAGGCGCGACCGGTTCGTGCAGGGCTCCGGCAACATCAACGCGCAACCTTCTGCAGTGTACACAGCTCGGGCCGCTGAGCAGAGCGAACAATCCGATGCTTCCGCCGCCCACACAACGCCGCGGCAGCGCGCTTAAGACTAGTCAGTAGCCTCAGCGGCCACTCGCCAAAAAAGAAGGCCGCCCGGAGGCGGCCTTCGATCTGTCGTGCGTGAGGAAGGACGGGGCTCAGAAGCCCATGCCGCCCATTCCACCCATGCCGCCGCCACCGCCGGGCATCGGTGGCGCAGCGTCCTTCGGCAGTTCGGCGACCATGGCTTCGGTGGTCACCAGGAGGCCGGCGACGGAGGAAGCGTCCTGCAGGGCGGTACGCACCACCTTGGCGGGGTCGATGATGCCCTTGTCGACCATGTCGACATATTCCTCGGTCTGGGCGTCGAATCCGAAGGTCTCGGACTTGTTCTCGAGGATCTTGCCGACCACGATCGAGCCCTCGACACCGGCGTTCTCCGAGATCTGGCGGACCGGAGCTTCCAGCGCCTTCAGCACGATGTTGATGCCGGCCTGGACGTCGGAATTGTCGTTGTGGATACGGCCGACGGCCTTCTTGGCGCGCAGCAGCGCCACGCCGCCGCCCGGCACGATGCCTTCCTGCACGGCCGCGCGGGTTGCGTTG
>DAIMKE010000028.1:0-15842 GCA_036721875.1 Bradyrhizobium sp.
GCTCGCGCTTGACCGAAATGCGATAGGTTTCGCCATTGGCGGCGGCCGAAATCGAGTAGTTGCGCTTGACCGGCGGATGTCCGGGAATTTCGAGCCAGAAGGTAAGATACTGGCCCGGCTTGTGGCGCATGACGGGGCCGCCGTCGACGGGGCGAAGGACAAAGGAATTGATGACGCTGCTTTCGCGCACAACGTCTTCGACGCGGAAATCGCGCCAGCCGTTCCAGCCGCCGGCCGCGTCCTTCTGTTCGGTGTAGACGCGCTGTTCCCGCGCGATCAGGATATTGGCGAGAAACCAGTAAGCTTCCCCCCAGGCCCCGAGGATTTCGTCGGTCGCCGCATCGCCCAGCACCGCCTTGATCGCACCGAGCAGTGCTTCGGCGACGTGCGGATAGTGCTCCGGCAGTATCTGGAGACCGACATGCTTTTGCGCGATGCGCTCGACCGCGGGAGCCAGCGCGCCGAGATTGTCGATATTGCTGGCATAGGCGAGAATGGCGCCGGTGAGCGCGCGCGGCTGCGAACCGGCGTCACCATGATGCGACTGGTTGAAAAGATCGCGAATGTCCGGGTTCTGGAACATCCTGGAATACATTTCATGCACGATATCCAGACCATGCGCTTCGAGCGCGGGGACCGTCGCCTTGACGAGCGCGATGGTCTGATCGCTGAGGGGCTGCGACATAAACTTCTCCTTGTTGGAAGGGATTCGAGTTTCCCGGCGATCAGGCGCCGGGCGGCTGATCATAGAAATCGACCCGCATTTTCATGGCGCCGATGGGCGTCACGAAGTGCGGCTGCTGCGGCAAGATCAATCCGGGCCGTTCGGGCGTCAGGACAACCTCCGACGGTGGATCGAGATAGGTCAGCCGAAGCTCACCCTCCAGAACGCGGATCAAACCCCAGACACCCGCCTTGGTATCATGGCGTGCCCGCAGGGCGGCCGGGAGCGTGTCCTGATCGAACACCGGCGTCGAACGATAGGGTAGAATGTCAGGCATGGGTGGGTACTCGCCGTTCGCAATGAATGGACCCGGCCTCGCCGTCAGCGACGCTTGGCCGATCGAGCCGAAAAAACATGGCAAGCTGCAGGCTCTCGGCAATCCGCTTCGCTTTCGCCTGCAGAGCCGCAGCTGCGTCGGGCGCCATCATCTCGTTTGTCGTACAGTCCCACAGCGCGAGCCAGCGGTCGAAAAGCGCTGGCGTTATCCTCGACCTGTGCTTCAGGTGCGCTGGCACGGGCTGGCCCTTGTATCGGCCACTGGCGAGCATGACGGATGACCAGAACGCCGCCAGCTTTTCGAGATGTTCCGGCCAGTCATCGATCGCGTCGTTGAAAATCGGCCCCAGGTCGGCATCTGCGCGAACGCGCGCGTAGAAGGCGTCGACAAGCTGCTTGAGCGCCTCATCCTTCAGTTCCAGCTCGGTCATTCGCCCGACTCCAATCATGTATCCCGAATGCATCTATACTTTTCCCTGAAAACATGCAAGATGAATACATCTTAATGCGACGAGCTGAGGAAGAGAGTGGGAACGCCCCATGAAACTGACCCTGTTCACCGACTATTCGATGCGCGTGCTGCTCTATCTGGGCGCGCGGCCTGACCGCCTGTGCTCGATCGGTGAGGTCGCGCAGGCCTACGGAATCTCGCAGAATCACTTGATGAAGGTGGTGAACCAACTCGCACGCAGTGGTGATGTGGAGAGTGTGCGTGGACGGTCGGGCGGCATCCGCCTGGGGCGGCCGCCCGAAGAGATCAACATCGGCGCACTCATACGCCAGACCGAGGACGGCTTCGGTCTCGTTGACTGCGGCGGATGCGTGGTCGCGCCTGCATGTGGGCTGACGGGCGTGCTGAAGGAGGCGCTCGGCGCGTTCCTGGCGGTACTTGACCGCTATACGCTTGCCGACCTGCTGACGAAGCGGCGAGATCTCGCGTCGCTCTTCGAGCGTAACGCGGCCGATCGGTTCGAAACCCCTGCGGCGCCAGATGGATGATTGACGTCTTGGCGCATCGAAGCCGAAAAGGAGGAACGTGACATGTTCTGTCCAGAATGTGGTGAACCGGTCGATCCCGCTCCCTTTGACGGTCGTCGCCGCGCGTCGCGGTCATGGATCGCCGCAGGACTCCAAATCGGCGCGCGATGGGTAAAGGTATTGCGCGCTGGACGCTCCAAGCCGGACCGCACGCGGCAGTCCGCTTGCCCGTCTTGCTCCAATCATAAAACCACGAACACGGAAAGGAATTGAACGATATGGCCCTTCACCACGCAGCGCCCGGAGAAGTCGTCGATCTCTTGCCCGAGAACGTGACGACACATGAAGAACATTCCACAGCGATCGTGAAGGCGGACCATTTCGAAACCATCCGGCTGGTGATCCCGAGCGGCACCGAAATGCGCCAGCATCAGGTGCCGGGCAGCATCATGCTGCATTGCCTCGAGGGCCATGTGAAAGTCGAGCTCAGCGCAAGCTCGATCGAACTGCGGCGTAACCAGTGGGTCTATCTCGAAGGAGGCGCGCCGCACTCGGTCAAGGGCGCGGAAAACTCTGTGCTGCTTCTGACGATCCTCTTTCCGCCTGTAGAAGGATCACAGGCAAAAGCCGGCGCCGAGACCTTGGCGGTCGATGCCTATGACGATTGCGACTGTGTCGACCGGTGGGAAGCGGAAGGCGGTCCGGTCGTTCAATCGGATCAGCCTGCCCCCAGGAAGAATTGATCACGGGCGGCATGATGGCACGGCGCGCAGCGCGCTAGTCGCTTTGCTGTACCGCCTCGTAGCCCATAGGGGAGAACCATGGATCGAACACGTCAGCTCTGGATTTGGCTTCTATCATTGCTGGCAGTCTCTTTTGCCGTCCTGCTTCTGGTTGGCCGCGACATCAGCATTCAGGCGCCGCCGCTTCCCGCCAAGGTCGTGACCGCAAACGGCGAAACCGTCTTCACCCGTGCCGAGATGCAGCGTGGCCGCCAGGTCTGGCAATCTATGGGCGGCATGCAACTGGGCTCGATCTGGGGACACGGCGGCTACGTAGCGCCCGATTGGTCAGCCGACTGGTTGCACCGGGAATCACTGGCACTTCTCGATCTCTGGGCACAGCGGGATCTGGGCGGCGCCTTTGAGAGTTTAAACGAGGAACACAAGGCGCTCCTCCAGCGGCGGCTGCAAACGGAAATGCGCCGAAACACGTTTGAAGCGAGCACGGATACCATCACGATCAGCAACGATCGCGCGGTGGCAATCGAGCGGGTGGCAAAGCACTACGTCAATCTGTTCGGCAACGACCCCGCCACCGCCGAGCTGCGCGAAAACTATGCCATGAAGAACGATACGGTCCCCGACGCAGGGCACCGAGCCGCCATGACCTCCTTCTTCTGGTGGACGGCCTGGGCGGCCACAACGGAACGACAAGGGCGGACGACAACGTATACGAACAACTGGCCGAGCGAGCCGCTGGTCGGGAATCGCCCACCATCAAGTACATTCATCTGGTCGGCCTTCAGCGTCACCTTCCTGCTTGCCGGCATCGCGCTGTTGGGTTGGCACCATGCGGTGACGCACGGACGAAGGGAGAAGGAGCACGACCTCCCCGCGAAAGATCCGCTGTGCGAGATCGCGGTGACGCCTTCGATGCGGGCGACAGCCAAATATTTCTGGGTCGTTCTCGCACTGTTTCTCGCGCAGATCATGCTGGGTGCAATGACGGCCCACTATCAGGTCGAGGGGCAGCTGGTTTATGGCTATGAAGCGGCCGAGATCCTGCCCTATTCGATCACCCGCACCTGGCACACGCAGCTTGCCGTGCTGTGGATCGCGACAGCCTGGCTGGGAACGGGCCTCTACATAGCTCCTGCGATCTCGGGCCATGAACCGAGGTTCCAGGCTCTGGGTGCCAACATCCTCTGGGCCTGCCTCCTGATTATCGTCGTGGGCTCCTTTGCCGGGCAATGGCTCGCGGTGATGCAGAAACTGGGACTGGAGAGGAACTTCTGGTTCGGACACCAGGGCTGGGAATATGTCGATATGGGGCGCTTCTGGCAGTGGTTTCTCTTCATCGGCCTGATGCTCTGGCTTGTGCTCGTCGGCCGGGCGCTCTGGCCTGCGCTCAAAGAGAAGTCCGAATCCCGCCACATCACGATGCTGTTTTTCCTATCCGCCGTAGCCATCGGACTCTTCTACGGTGCCGGGCTGTTCTGGAATGAGCATACAGCGCTCTCCATGATTGAATATTGGCGTTGGTGGGTGGTCCATCTGTGGGTCGAAGGCTTTTTCGAGGTGTTCGCCACCGCGGTCATCGCCTTCCTCTTCACGCGCCTCGGCCTCATTCCGACACCCACCGCCACGGTCGCCGTCTTGTTTGCCACGATCATCTTCATGGCAGGCGGAGTGCTGGGAACGTTGCACCATCTCTACTTCGCGGGAACCTCGATCGCGGTGCTGGCGCTTGGCGCGAGCTTCTCAGCGCTCGAGGTCGTGCCGCTCGCCTATATTGGCTTCGAAGCTTATGAACACTGGAAGCTGAGCAGCGCGACACCCTGGATGCAGCGTTATAAATGGCCCGTCATGTTCTTCCTCGCGGTATCCTTCTGGAATCTCGTCGGAGCAGGCCTGTTCGGCTTCCTCATCAATCCGCCGCTGTCGCTCTATTACATGCAGGGTCTCAATCTGACGCCGCTGCACGGACACACCGCATTGTTCGGCGTATACGGCATGTTGGGCGTCGGGCTCGTCCTGTTCTGCCTGCGTGGCATGTTGCCGAACCTGATCTGGAACGAAGGCGTGCTGAAGACGAGCTTTTGGTGCTTCAACATCGGCCTTGCGTTGATGGCGCTCCTGACCTTGCTGCCACTTGGTACGCTTCAGCTGATCGCCGCGATTGACAAGGGCTACTGGTACGCTCGCTCGGCCGAGTTCATGCAGCAACCGGTGGTCGATCTGCTGGTGTGGCTGAGGGTTCCTGGAGATATCGTCTTTTCTGCCGGGGCGGTAGCGCTCGCCTGGTTTGTCGCCAGTCTTTGGCTCAGACCCCGGTCTGACGACAGCGAGGCGCAAATTGCACAGTGATCGATCGAGGAGTCCGATGCCGCGCAGTCCCAGCCAACCCTTGCTCGTGGGCTAGCCACGTTCTGTCGACAAACGCCACACTTGGATGCGAGTTTCGGTGAACCTTTTGTCCATGCGCACCAAACTTCTGTTCGCAGGTCTGGCAGCCGGGTCGATGGCTGCTCTATCCTCGCCCGCGATTGCTCAGATGCCGCCCGGCTCACGGGACTGTTCATTCCAGTCGCTATCGCCGGAGGAAAAGTCTCGGTACCAATCCCGTTACCGGCGCCGCGTGCGCGTCGATGGGCAAGCTTTTGCCGATAAATGGCTGTATGAACAGGTGTGCATGACAGCCTCTGAGCGCAAAGCCCTCCGGCGTCCCCGCAAGGGCAAAAACTGCCGCGCCGTTTCGCGCCCCGTCACCAGCTTGGACGGATCCATGACAGTTGGCATCGGGCGCAAATGCGACTGACGCGCTCGATGCCGCACATGGCGATCATGGTGCGTTTCCAGGAGGGGACCAAATCCTACGCTAAGAATTTTGGCCAGCGATATTCTTCGCCGGTCAGGGTTATGTGCTCCCACCCCGCTCCTTACGGAGATCGAATCCACTGATCACTGAATTCTGACTTTAGAAACGTTTCTTGAATCGGGATCCATGGATGAAAAGGGGCCGACTCTCTGCATTCAGCGAATATTCGAACGCGAAGGCAGAAGGCCGGCCTGATCGATCAGAAGCTGATCGTTGCCGTGCCCCAAAAGCGGCGCCCTTCATCGAGCATCCAGTTGCCGTCGAGACCATCAAACCGGCCGCGGTCATCGACCGGCACGATCTTGTCGGTGACGTTGAGCACCGCCGCCCTCAGCGCGAAATTCTCATTGATCGTGAAATTGATGCCGACATCGAAGGTCGTGCTCCCTTCACGGGTGCGGGTGTTGAGCGCGCCGTTGCGGAACCCGCTGAAAGTCTGCTTGCCCGAGTAGTAGCCGAGCACATAGGCCGCGATCTGCTCGGTCGCTTGCCAGTCCAGGCGAACGTTGGCCATGTGCCTGGGCGTCTTGTCGAGCGGCGTTCCGTCAAGCGAACTGCCGTCGAAAGCGGGCTCGCCGCCACCCTTCCGGACGGAATCGGTGTAGGTATAATTCGCGGTCAGCAGCAATGCCGGGGTGATCGGCAGTCTGCCATTCACTTTGTCAAACGGCGCGCAAACGGGACCCCGTATAGGCGTTGAAGGGGGACCCCCTTTTCGAGATTGAGCGGAGGGTTGATGCCCTGCGCTGTGTGCGGCGGAGGTCGGGCGTAGCCCGGCCGGAGGCGTACACAGCGCAAGTTCGTTTTGAAGCTGGGGTGAGAGTGGCGGCTAACTGCGGTTTTTGAAGCGCCAGCTGTCGTTGCCGGTCTCGACGATATCGCAGTGATGAGTGACGCGGTCGAGCAGAGCCGTGGTCATTTTGGGATCCCCGAACACGGTAGGCCATTCGCCGAAGGCGAGGTTGGTCGTGATAACGACGCTGGTGCGTTCGTAGAGCTTGCTGATCAGGTGGAACAGGAGCTGGCCACCAGAGCGCGCGAACGGCAGATATCCCAACTCATCGAGCACCACCAGGTCGAGCCGTGAGAGCTGTCCCGCCAGGGTCCCGCCCTTGCCGATCCGGGCCTCCTCTTCGAGGCGTGTCACCAGATCGACGGTGTTGAAGTATCGTGCCCGAGCCCCTTTGCGCACGACGTTGGCGGTAATCGCGATGGCGAGGTGGGTCTTGCCGGTGCCCGTGCCGCCGACGAGCACGATGTTGCGACGCGCCGGTAGGAAGGAGCCATCATGCAGGGAGCGGATCAGTCCCTCGTTGATCGGCGTCCCTTCGAAGCTGAACCGCTCCAGGTCCTTCACCACCGGCAGCCGCGCGGCCGTCATGCGATATCGGATCGAGGCGGCGTCGCGATGGGTGGCTTCCGCGCGGAGCAGATCGGTCAGGATCTCCATGGTGGTGCGCTGGCGCTGGAGGCCGGTGGTGACGGCCTCGTCGAACGCGGCCACCATGCCCTTGAGGCCCAGGCCGCGCATTGTGTCGATCATCTCATGCCGCTGCATCATAGCCTCGCAGTCGGTCATAGCTGGCACAGTCGGCGATCGGCGGGTGACTCAGCATCCGGTCTTCCGAAGTGACGATGCTATGGGGCGTCGCCGGCTCGCGGCGACGGGAGAGGATGTTGAGGATCAGGTCGTCGCTGACCGTTCCGCTCGCCAGCGCTTCGCGCACCGCCGCCTCGACCTGCTCCAGCCATCGGTGAGCACGGCCGAGAGCACCCGCACGAACCTGCGATCCGCCTCATCCCCGTGCCCCAGCCTGCGTCGCAGGCGATGGAGGGATGGCGGCAACTCCCAGTCCTGGAACGGCGCGCCGTTGCGCAGGGCACCGGGCTTGTGGGCCAGAACCGGCAGATAATGCCAGGGATCGTAAATGGTGCGGTTCCGCCCGAAGTGACGCTCATGTTCCCCGACGATCTCTTCGCCGCAGCGGATGACGATCCGGCCCGCATAGGCGCGCACCTGCACCGTGCGCCGCGCCGCCCTGGACATGACCGAGTAGCGGTTGCGGTCGAAGCTGATGAGGCAGGTGCCGGTGACGGCATGCTCGCTCTCATGGAAGCCATCGAAGGGCGCCAGGATCGGCTGCAGGACAGGCCGCTCCATCTCCAGCGCCTAGGCCACGGTGATATCGCCGCGCTCGGGATGGGTGTGGTGCTCGGCCCAGCGCCGGCACTCCGCCTTCCTTCTCACGATCTGGCTTTTGAGCCATTCGAGCATGGAATCTTTTGCCATCATGGGCGTCGTCGTCGCTCTCGGCAGCATCGTCTACCGGGCCAGCATCCGCCGGTCATCAACGTAGGGGTCACGACGGTGGAGCGAGCGGTCGGCTCTTCAAGCCCAACGCGATCGGCTCATTTCTCGCTCACCAGTCGTGAACTAACGGCAAATTTGTCAGAATTTGAGGGTGAAAGTGATTTATGGCCCTCATTTTTGTTTCAAGCAGCGCCTGCCGAATGCATCTCTGCGATTGATGTCTTCTGCAAAAGCTTGTTGGCATCGGATGCTCGCTGATCACACCTAACCCGTAATCGTGCCTCTGGCTGACATACCCGACAAACGTATAAGCTCGCCATGCGCGGGCGTCACCAACCCAATTCCGCGTGCGATCCCAAGCGCACAAGCTGCAAGGTGTCGTCATCGGGCTTGCGGTAAATCAGCACGAGGTCGGGCTTTATGTGGCAATCGCGATGGTCGCGCCAGTCGCCGGTCAGCGCATGGTCGCGGTGGCGCGGTTCAAGCGGCTCGTCGGATGCCAGCGCCTCGATGATCGGGATCAGGTCAGCGTCCAGCGTCTTGGCGTGCTGCCCCTTCTTCTCCCGCTTGTAGTCGCGCTTGAACCGCCCGAAGCGTTCAATCGTCCGCATTGAGGTCGGCCATCAGGTCGACCACCGTGGCGAACCGCTTGCCCTTTCCCTCGCGCGCTTCCTTCATGGCCTCGATCGTCTCGGCATTGGGCACCAGCGGTTCAAACGGCAAGGCCTTGTCGCGGGCAACGCGGGTCAGCATCAGGCGCACGGCATCGGAGACGGTCAGCCCCATAGCAGCCAGCACGGTCGCGGCTTCCTCCTTCACCGCTCCGTCGATCCGGGTCTGCACAAGAGCGTTTGCGGCCATGTCGATTTCCTTTCTGCATGACGATGTAATGCAAGCGAACGCAAAGTGCAATCAGGCAAAGCCCCGGCTATCGACATGGCGACCGGGCTTCGCGTTTTTCACCTTCAATGCTGTGAGTGCCATCGGTTCGGGGCCCTGATCGGGAATGTTGGGGCCGTTCTCACACTTTCGGTGGGCAAACGGTCCCACAATCGTTCCACATTTTGGGCCAAATTCAGGCAAATCAGGGAGACGACCGCGAACAACTTACAAGACAAATCGTTGCTTTTTCAGTGTAGGTAGGGGTAGGGACGCCATCAGCTCGCTTGACACAAGGTTCTACACTCGACAGCGGGGTCCTCTACCACCGGGCAATTCTGCAGGATGCTGCAAACCGCGCGATATCAATGGCGGGCGAAAATTCGCTGACCGGCGCTGCCGAAGGCCACCACCGTATAGGGTTGGCGGGCAGCGCCTGCCACTTCCATGCCCTCCGAACCGATCGGCATCCCCGCAACCGCAATGCCTTTGACGCCCGCAGGACGGGTCGCCAGCAAGCGCTTGACGTCGGATATCGGGACATGGCCCTCGATCATATAGCCATCGACGATCGCGCTGTGGCAAGATGCCAGCGTCCGGGGCATGCCGGCCTTGCGCTGAAGCTCGCTGCGCGACGCATCGTCACGCATGACGACCTTGCGTCCCAGCTTCGCGCGCACGGCCTGCGCCCACTTCTCGCAACATCCACATCCCGGATCCCGGTGGACGACGATATCACTGGCCGCAAGCGCTACGCCGGGCATGGCGAGGAACAGCAAGGCGACGAATAGGCGGGTCTTCATGAAATGACTCGCGGAAGAACGATAAGCATGGGGCAGAGGCCCCTTCTTTTCTATACGCATCAATGCGCCCCTCCCCTCATCACGCAGATGATTTTACGATGGCGGGCGGCCTCCAGGCTAGCGGCAGGGACACAAGCAGCGCTAGCGATAGACCACCAATCCCCCACAGAACGAGCGGCTGCGCCCCGGGAGCGACGATGGCTATCGCCAGCGGCGCGAGCGCCTGCCCGATGCTGGCGGCGGAATGCTGGAAACCGAGCTTCACGCCTGAAGGGGCCCCGCCGCCGCTGATCCAGAAGCTGGTGACCAATCGAAGGGTTGCCGAGCTCCAGCCGGCAGCAACGATGATCCCACTGAGCTCGGCCATACTCGCGGCGACAGGAAACATGAAAAGTGCCACAGCCAGCAGGCCCAGCGTCAATCCGGCAAGCCGCCTCGGCACAGTGACCAGCCAATCCAGCTTTGCATGGAAGATCTGTGCCGCCAGCATGCCCAATCCGCAGAGACTGAGCATCCAGGCGATCTCTTCGCGGCTCAGCGAAATGGCGCTCCGCGTCACCAGGAGATTGACATGCATCGCCGCCAGCCCGCCGCCCGCGACGATCGTGATAAAAAGCAGGATCAACGTCGCGCCGAGCGTAGGCGCGGGCAGGTCTCCGCCATCGATGCAAGGTGCACACCAGCGCGGCAGACGCACGGCGCAAAGCGCCGCCCCGACGGCACCGATGCCGAGAGCGAGGATCATGAGGGGAGCGCGGGGCAGGATCGCGGCCGAGACCTCCGCCACCAGCGGACCGGCGAGATCGCCCAGAAACACGAAGGCGGTCAGCCAGGTGAAGCGGCGCGCCTGGTCCGCGCGCCCGCTTGCGGCAAAGCTCGCGCAGAGCAAGCCCAACGGTATGATGGCGGCCGACGCCATCCCCGCCACCAGACGCAATGCATAAAGCTCAGGCAACCCGACGAGGCCGATCGGCGCGGTCACCAGCGCGAGGATGACCAGCGCTGCGCGCAACATCGCCCGATAGTCGACCCGGTCCGCGATCCAGCCCCAGAGCGGCGCCGCCAGCAAGGCTGCCAGGGGATGGACCGCGGTCAGGCTCGCGACGTGAAAATCATGAGCGCTTGACGATAGCGCGCCACGAGCCGGGTCGACCAGTGCCGGAAGGAAGGCGAGAATGGCCGTCTGTCCCGCCGACGCCGCAGCCGCCGCGAGCAACAAGACGAAAAAGGAGGCCGGCCAGCGACCGTTGGCTTGCGATCCAGCCTTGTCACGCGGCGCGTTCGCGGTCGATCCCTCGAGTGGCCATCCGCGGATCACCACCAGGCGCGCAAGCCGATCACCAGCCTGTGTTCGGAAGGCCCTTCCCTGCGCAGGCGACGGAAATCGGCCGTGCCGTCAAATGCGCGCTCCCAGACGAAGCCGATATAGGGCGCGAACTTGCGCGACACCTCGTAGCGCAACCGTCCGCTCAGCTCGACATTGCTGAAGCCGCTGCCGAGCTGCCGATCGCTCGACCGCTTCGAATAGATATTGGTTTCCACCTGCGGCGTAAGGATCAACCGATTGGTGAACAGGACCTCATAGGAGGCCTTGGCGCGCGCCGCGAGACGCCCATCGGTCCCTACATAGCCGGTGAGCTGGACGTCGAACCAATAAGGCGCCAGTCCCTCGACGCCGGCGGCCAGCCATGTCGTCGCGCCCTTGCCGAGATCCTGCCTGACCCCGAGCAGCGTGCCCCAGAACGGGTTCTTGCTGTGCCACCACAGCGCCTCGACGCTGCTCTCCGGATCGAGACGTTGGTCGCGGGAGTTCTTGAGGCCCTGGCTGCGCAGCCAGAGCTTGTCATTGTCCTGACCCTTGGTGACGAGCACGGTCCAACCCACGCCCTGACCCTCGTTGCCGCTGGCGAATTCGAGCTCATCGACAAGTATCTTGGGGATCGAGAGCTTGTCGGCCATCTCATAGCCCGGCAGCGTCGAGTTGCGATAGCCGTCGGCATAATCGTCCGAGTTGCGCGCGTCCGGCGGGGCCTTGCCACCCTGCATCGAGCCCATGTCCATCGTGGCGCCGTTACCGGACGCCTTCGTGTCGGTCATATCCATGCCCGGCATGTCCATGCCCGCATGGTCCTGAGAGCCTTGCGCGGAAGGGGTGTGCTGAGCGGGAGTGGCCGTTTGGGCAGGGGTGGCGGCGGGCGACGGGGGCGAGGCATCCTGCGCGAGGGCGGGAGCCGTGATCGCCGGCGCCAGGAAGAGGGCAGCGCCAAGAGCGATGCCGCGCGAGGGGAAAATCCGGATCATGCGACCACCACCTCCCGGAACATGCCGGCCGCCATGTGATAGAGCAGATGGCAGTGGAAGGCCCATCGGCCCATGGCGTCGGCGGTGACGCGGAAGCTCACCCGCTGGGCGGGCTGGACCACGACCGTATGCTTGCGGACCTGGAAGGCGCCGTCCGGGCCTTCGACATCGCTCCACATGCCGTGCAGATGCATCGGATGCGCCATCATCGTGTCGTTGACGAAGGTGACGCGCAGCCGCTCGTTTGGCTTGAAATGAAGCGGCCTGGAATCGTTGAGCTTGATGCCGTCGAGCGACCAGATGAACCGTTCCATATTGCCCGTCAGATGCAGCTCGATGTCGCGCTCGGGCTCGCGCGGGTCGGGATCGCCGCCCGGCGTGCGCAGATCGGCCAGCGTCAGCACGCGCCAGCCGCGCCCGCGCAGCCCGGCGCCGGGATCGTCGAGATTGGTGCGCGGATAGTCGACGCGCATGTCGGTATTGGCGCCATATTCGGTGCGGGCGTGCCGTGCCCTGGCCGGCATCTCGGTCATGCCGTGCCCGGCATGCGCGTCGCCTCCCATTGCGCCCATCGTCGCCATCGCGCCCATCATGTCGACCGGCTCGAGCCAGGTCCGGGCATCGAGCGGCGGCACGGCTGCCGCCATGCCCGGGGCCGGTGCGATCGTGCCACGCGCATAGCCGCTCCGATCGATCGCCTGCGCGAAGATGGTGCGGGCGCCGCCCTCGGGCATGGTGAACTCGACGTCGTAGGTCTCGCCCGGGCCGATCCGGAATTCCTCGACCGTGACCGGCTCGACCGGCTGCCCGTCGGTGGATACGACCGTCAGCTCGACCCCGGGGATCCGCACGTCGAAGAACGTCGCCGTCCCCGCGCCGACGAAGCGCAGGCGCACGCGCTCGCCGGGCGCGGCGATACCGGTCCAGTTGCCGGCGGGCGGCGCGCCGTTCATCAGATAGGTGTAGGTCGCGGCAGAGACATCGCTGTAGTCGGTCGGGTTCATCCGCGAGCTGTTCCACATCCGCCGCCGCTCGAGCGCCTTGCCCAAGCCCATGGTGCCGACATCCTTGAGGAAATCGCCGGCGGTCGGCTGCGCAAAATTATAGTAGCTGCTCTGCTTCTTGAGATTGAGGAAGATCTGCAACGGCGGCTCGTCCGACCAGTCGCTGAGTACGATGCAATAGTCGCGATCGGGCGCCCGCGCCGTCGGCACCTGTTTTGGCTCCACGATGATCGCTCCATAGAGTCCCGTCTGCTCGGCGAGCGTGTGAGCGTGATACCAGTAGGTTCCGCTCTGGCGGACCTCGAAGCGATAGGTGAAGGTCTCGCCCGGCGCGATGCCGGCAAAGCTGATGCCGGGCACGCCGTCCATCTCCGCCGGCACGATGATGCCGTGCCAATGGATGCTCGACATCTCCTTGAGGCCGTTGCGTACGCGCAGCGTGACCGTGTCGCCTTCGCGCAGGCGCAGGACCGGCGCGGGCACGCTGCCGTTCACGGCGGTCGCGATACGGCGTTTGCCGGTGAAGTTGACCGGCAGCTCGGCGATCTCGAGGTCGAACTCGGTCCCGCTCAGCTCAGCGGGCAAGGTTGGTGCGGATCGCGCGAGAAGCGCCGGGGCGAAACCGGCGACCGCGCCGCCGATCGCCAGCCCCTGGACGAAACGGCGCCGCGCGATCGGCCGGATATGTAAGGGAGACATGAACTGTACTTTCGCGAAGTCGGCTTCAGGCGAGGTCGAGGACGATCCGGCCCTCGATGTCGCCATGATGCATGCGGGAGAAGACGTCGTTGATGTTCTCGAGCCTGTCCGCATGGACCGTGGCCTTGACCTTGCCCTCGCCGGCGAACGCCAGTGCCTCGAGCAGATCGAGCCGCGTGCCAACGATCGAGCCGCGCACGGTAATGCCGTTCAGCACGGTGTCGAAGATCGACAACGGGAAGTCGCCCGGCGGCAGGCCGTTGAGCGCGACCGTGCCGCCGCGCCGGACCATGCCGAGCGCCTGCTGGAACGCCTTGGGCGAAACGGCGGTCACCAGCGCCCCGTGCGCGCCGCCAATGGCTTTCTTGAGCGCTGCCGAAGGGTCCTCGTTGCGCGCGTTGACCGTCAGTGTGGCGCCAAGGCGTGTAGCGAGGTCGAGCTTGCTATCGTCGATGTCGACCGCGGCCACATTGAGACCCATGGCTCGGGCATATTGCACCGCCATGTGGCCGAGCCCGCCAATGCCGGAGACGACCACCCACTCGCCGGGTCGGGCCTCGGTGGCCTTCAATCCCTTGTAGACGGTGACGCCCGCGCAGAGGATCGGCGCAATGTCGAGGAAGTCGACATTGTCGGGAAGGTGACCAACATAGTTGGGATCGGCGAGGACATATTCGGCAAAGCTGCCATTGACCGAATAGCCGGTGTTCTGCTGTTCGTGGCAAAGCGTCTCCCAGCCACCCAGGCAATGCACGCAGTGCCCGCAGGCGGTGTAGAGCCAGGGCACACCGACCCGGTCGCCTTCCTTCACATGGGTGACGCCTGCACCGACGGCGGCGACATGCCCGACGCCTTCATGGCCAGGAATGAAGGGCGGGTTGGGCTTGACCGGCCAGTCTCCTTCTGCCGCGTGCAGGTCGGTATGGCACACGCCGGTTGCCGCAATCTTGACCAGGATCTGCCCGGGGCCGACCGCCGGGATCGGCGCCTCCTCGATGACCAGGGGCTTGCCGAATTCGCGGACGACCGCCGCCTTCATGGTTTTCGCCATGTCCGTTTCTCCTTTGAGCGAGGGGTCAGAACAGGCCGAGCGCGTGCTCGTCATAGGAGACGAGCAGGTTCTTGGTCTGCTGATAATGGTCGAGCATCATCCGGTGATTTTCACGCCCGAAGCCCGACGCCTTGTATCCGCCGAAGGCGGCATGGGCGGGGTACTGATGATAGCAGTTGGTCCAGACCCGCCCGGCCTCGATCGCGCGGCCGAGCCGGTAGGCGGTGTTGCCGCTCCGGGTCCAGACGCCCGCGCCAAGACCGTAGGCGGTGTCGTTGGCAAGTGCGATCGCCTCCTCGACCGTCTTGAAGGTGGTGACCGACAGGACGGGACCGAAGATCTCCTCCTGGAAGATGCGCATGTGGTTCTGACCCACGAACACCGTCGGCTGCACGAAATAACCCTGGTCGAGCGCACCGCCCGGCAGCGCCCTGGCGCCACCGACCAGACACTGCGCGCCCTCGGCCTTGCCGATATCGATATAGCCCAGGATCTTGTGGAGCTGGTCCTCCGACGCCTGCGCGCCGACCTGGACCGAGGGGTCGAGCGGATCGCCCTGGCGGATCGCGGCGACGCGCGCCACGGCGCGCTCGATGAAGCGGTCGAAGATCGACTCATGGATCAGCGCGCGCGACGGGCAGGTGCAGACCTCGCCCTTGTTGAACGCGAACAAAGTAAAGCCTTCGAGCGCCTTGTCGAAGAAGGCATCGTCCTCGTCGAGCACGTCCGCCATGAAGATGTTGGGCGACTTGCCGCCAAGCTCCATAGTCTGGGGGATCAGATGGTCGGCAGCCGCGTGCATGATCTGCTTGCCGGTGACGGTCTCGCCGGTGAACGAGACCTTGGCGATGCGCGGATTGGCGGCGATCGCCTGGCCGACGGTCCGTCCCGGGCCGGTGACGACATTGAGCACGCCGGGCGGCAGGATGTCGGCGGTGAGCTCGGCGAACATCAGCAAGGTGAGCGGCGTCTGGGATGCGGGCTTGATGACGGTGCAGTTGCCCGCCGCCAGCGCCGGGGCGATCTTCCATGCCGCCATCAGCAGCGGGAAGTTCCACGGGATGATCTGGCCGACGACGCCGAGCGGCTCGCGGAAATGATAGGCGATGGTGTCCGCATCGATCGTCGAGATGCCGCCTTCCTCCGCCCGGATGCAGCCGGCGAAGTAGCGGAAATGGTCGATCGCAAGCGGCACGTCGGCAGCGCGGGTCTCGCG
>DAIMKE010000029.1:0-15754 GCA_036721875.1 Bradyrhizobium sp.
CGTATGACCCGCCCGGTCTTTGAGGATCGCTGCCAGCGGATTCAGCTTCGGCCCTTCGATGCGTTTCAAGGTGTTGGTGTCGTGATGGTTGAACGGGCGGTCCTGCCCTTTCACGAGAAGCTCGGTTTCGATCAGATAGGTCCAGCTTCCGTCAGCGTTGAAAGTGATGCCGCAGTTATAGGAATCGGTACGAAAGGCTTGGTCCAGGAATTCGGTCGAGCAGATTCCATAGCGCGTGTCGCCGCGCTTCGCCGTGACGGAAATGCTGTTGTCGTCCGGCTTGGCCTGCCCCGATGCGAGCAGGACCTGGCCGCGCGGGATCGTCACGCTCTGCAGGATCAGGCCGGTTGCGGGCTCCCACAGCCAGTAGCCGACCTGATCGTGAAAGGTGATGTCTTCCTCGGGCGTGTTGATGTGGATGTGATAACGCAATCCATAAAACAGTTGCGGACCGTTGGCCTGCGGATCGATCGGGTCCATCCGGATATGCTCGCGAAACACCCGCCGCTCGGGGCCCGCGGCCTTGGGATTCACATCGACGCCCTTGTCGGCCTGCCACACACCCGCGAGATGGCGCAGCGGCCCGAGGTTGGCCAGGGCGTCCGGAGATACGTCGTCCGGCTCGGTGAAAATGTCGGCAGGGATTGGCAGCATCGGAAAATCTCGCGCGATGGAATGGCTCGCCCTTGTTACAGCAAGTAGCCCGCATGAGCCAACGGGTCGCGGGAATGCGTTAATGGCGCACAAGCCGCTCATGGGGCTATGCGTGCCGTTGGCTGTTCTTCGCCGAACCGGGCCATTACAAGCGATCAAAGTAAATCATCGGTCGCGCAGCCCGGTCGGCGGCGCGACCGGCCAACAACAAGAAATGGGCGGAACATCATGTATCGCAAGGTCGCACTGGTCGCTGCAGCATTCGGGATTCTGGCTGGCGGACCAGCCTTGGCGGGATGGCCGGACGACAAGCCGATCGAGGTCGTCATCGGCTTTGCGCCCGGCGGCGCGACCGACGTCATGGCGCGCAAGCTGCTGCCGGCCGTCGAGCAAAAGCTGGGCGGCAAGGTCAAGTTCGTCGTGATGAACAAACCCGGCGCCAGCGGCGAGATCGCGTTTGCCGCGATCCAGCGCGCCGCACCGGACGCCTATTCGATCGGCGTGGTCAACGTGCCCGGCTACAACTTCATCCCGCTGACGCGAAAGACCCAGTACAGCATGGACGAAATCCGCCTGATCGCGCGTGTGGTGGACGACCAGAGCGTGATCGTGGTCCCCGCGGACAGCAAGTTCGCGACGCTGGCCGACGTGCTGGCGGCGCTGCGCAGCAAGCCGGGCTCGGTGACGTTCGGCCACAACGGCGCGGGCACCAACGGACATCTGGCGATCCGCATGCTGGCGGGCGCGGCCAAGGTCGAGCCCAACGAAATCTCCTATCGCGGCACGGCCGTGCAGCGGACCGATCTTTTGGGCGGCCATCTGCAGGTCGGCCTGGTCAGCGTGAGCGAACTCCCCGAGCTGCACGGCGGCAACAAGGGCCCGCTCCGCGCGATCGCTATCCTGTCGAAGCAGCGCTCGCCGGCCCTCCCCGACGTTCCGACCGCGGAGGAACAAGGCGTCCCGGTCACCATGACCGCCGAACGCGGCTTCGCCGCGCCGAAGGCGATCCCGGACGAGATCGCCAAGAAGCTCGAAGCCGCCATCGCGGAAGGCCTGCGCGACCCCGAATACCTCAAGGCCTCGCCCGGCGACGTCCCCGTCATCTCCTTCATGCCCGGCGCCGAATGGCAGAAGCGGCTGGACGACATGAACAAGGCGCTGCAGCCGTTCGCGGAGGTAATGAAGGCGCAGGAGCAGAAGTGAAGGGGGGCCACATAGAGCACGCCTTCGGTCTCGGAGTTTGCACATGGCAAGGAAGCTTCCGCCGATTCATCCCGGCGAAATCCTGCGGGAAGAATTTCTCGTTCCACTCAAGCTAACACGCAATGCGGTCGCGGCCGCGCTGCGCGTGCCGCGCACCCGGATCGAACGCATCGCGCGCAGAGAGGCGCCTGTGACGGCCGACATCGCGCTGCGGCTCGGCAAGTTCTTCAAGACCGGCGGCGCGTTCTGGCTGAACCTTCAGACGCGCTACGATCTCGAAACGGCCCAAGACACGCTCGCGCCGCAGATCAAGAAGATCGCGTGTTACGAAGCGGCGTGAACGGTAACCCGCATGAGCAGGGCGATATGCGGGATCGACCGAAGACCCGGAACTCGCTTCGCTCATCCGAGCTACGCTTGCTGCGCTTGTTACTTCATTGCAACGAATGCGTAGTCCGGGGTTAAGGGAAACGCAAATCCGACCAGCCAGGATTGGTCAGGACGAGACCTCGATCCATCGGAAGGATGGGCCCAATGCAGACGATCCTCGGTCTCATCGTCATGGCGGGCGTGCCGGCCTATTTCGTGGTCCAGCCGGCGACGATATGGCGATGGCCCGGCAGCTGGCGCGTGGCTGCGCTGGCGCCGCTGCTCCTGACCGTGCCTGCACTTTGTTTCAGCCTGTTCGCGCTGTACCACGGATCGAACCTGTGGCCCCTCGCACTGATCTTCGCAGCCGCCCTCGGCTCGATCTATCTGGCCGCATTGTGGCTGGCGCGTTGGTGGCTCTATCAGTAGAGCACCGCTCTAGGGATCACGGAGTTACGGCGACGCGCCGCAGGTTGCCCACATGAGCAACGCGATGTGCGGGGATCGGCACGACCGACTCCCGGATATCGCGTTGCTCATCCGGGCTACGCTTGCCACGTTGAATCAGGTCGATCCTACGCCTGGCACGGCGTTCCGCTTGAATTTTGCGTCCTCACGAGTCAGGTAGAAGTTTCCCTCCGCCAATCGCGATGTGTGCAGCGGTCGATCGCCATACACGGCACCCTTGATCGTATCCCCGTCACAATACCAATAGGCTTGGCCCGTTCTTATATCTGCCACCGTCTCACACTCCGCAGGTATGAGTGGCGGCGAAGAAATACGCTTCAGCGATAGCGCCTGACCAGCACATTCGTTCTTCAGAGCCGCTCGCGTGGCAAGCCAGATGGCGCTCACCTCGCCCTTCCAGAACCTGGCACGGATTTGGTTGAAGTGCTCGTCTGTCTGAAACGAAAACAAAGCAGAGATCTGCCCCGTGCGCGTGACGTTGAAGTGATAGCCCTGCAGCGCAAGGTATGCGGCTTCGTCGATATTGTTGGTGTCGTACTTCATTTTCACACCTGGGCACGAGGTGGCGCCAGAATGCTCGCATTGCGTGAAATGGGGAAGCCGTGCCGCGTCAGGGTGGTTAATAGCCCGCTACGCCGCAGTGAAACTTGGCTTCGCGGATTCTTCGGGATGTGGCGTTGAGGAGTTTGATGGTGCCCAGGGGCGGGATGCACTGACATGACCATTAGCCTTTGAAAATATAGAGCTTTTCTTATCCACGCTCAAGAATGTTTACCAGTTTGGTTACACCAAAAGCGTTGAGGCTCTCGCCCTAACCTGTGTTGTGCTAGGGTGAAAGCATGACTGAAAAAGACGTTTTGGCGCGAATCGGCGAAACGCTGATTCAAATTCAGCGCACAGAGGTCACCATCAACTTCTGCATCCGCCATGTTGTGCCTCTCAAGGCAAAACCGGCCAAGGACGTATTTCAACCGGCCGGGCGACGCGCACCTCTCGGCGCTCTTATCGCGGAGTTGCGGCGACAAGTCGATGTGCCGCTCACCTTCAAGGCCACTCTTCAAGAGTACCTGGAAATGCGAAATACCTTGGTGCATGAGATAGAATTTATTCCGGGCCTTACCCTGCTAACCGATGAAGGGTTAGTCATCGCCGACGAATTCTTGAATCGCCTAGGTGCGCTGGATCGGGAAATAGCAGATGCGTTCTCTGCATTGTTGCGTAAGTCGCGCTACAGCCGCTCAGTGCGCCACCGCCGAAAGCTTTCCGAGAAAGCACATCAGGCGTTAGCCGTCGCGACTTTTCTAGAAGACGAGCCAGTTTCGCCTTGATTGTTTTGCTAGTGATGAGGCGAACACCCGCTCCTAAAGCTGGGTCGATGAATTTGCATGCATTTGCAATGATTTCAGCGTCGGAATGGCCGTGGCGCTCCGTAGGGGATTCGCCAAACAGCAGCAAAAACCATTGAATTGATTAGCCTTTTTAGCCAGCCCGACTCTCGCTGTGTAGCATGCTAACCGTTCCCCGTCGAGGATCAACGAACGGGCGGTCAGGACAGTGGCTTGCGTGCCTCCAGCCCATCAAGTTTTCACTGATTTCTTCTGTTCGGAGCGGTTACCAAGCCGCTAGAATCGCCTAGTGGTAAGTGAAAATCGGCACTGGCATCGCCCGACGCTGAAGCTCTATGGGGAACGCATTGTGCAAAAAGCCAGCAAGAAAAGAACTGTTTCGGGTGTCCCGACCTTACCAACTGAAGAAATTAGATTCTATCGAGCGAACGAGAAGCCCTACGGTGCCTTCAGCAACTTGTACAAAAGCCCTATTGAGTTCGAGGGAAAGACGTACCCGACTGCTGAACATGCCTATCAGGCAGGAAAGGCTGCCAAGCCCGCAGTTCGTGATTGGATTCTCTCCGCGCCGACCCCTGCGTTAGCGGCAATGGCCGCCCACGGCCTCTACGTTTGGGACGTAGTACCCGACTGGGCCAGCATTAAGTTCGCCCGTATGAGGAGGGTTCTCAGAGCCAAGTTCAGTCAACATGAAGACCTCGCTAAACTACTCATTGAGACTGGCGACCGGCGCCTCGTCGAAGCAGGCACCGTTAACAACGCGGTCAACCGCCTATGGGGGGAAGTTGCCGGTTCAGGACAGAACATGCTTGGCGTCATGCTAATGGAACTCCGCAAAGACCTCGTTAGCGGAACAGTATTCACGGATACGACCGGGCGAAAACGGACAGCGTCCAAGAAAGCGCGGCCAAAACAGCAAGCCAACACAAAAAAGAGCGCTGCAACGCCTAGTCGCATCGAACCGCTGAAGGTGAAAGCAAAACGTAGATGACTCCCTATGAGCAAGAATTATCAAAGATAGGGGCAACGGTCGGCTCGGCAGCGTCGGCAGACATCAAGAAGTTAAAACTGGCGGTTGTCGGAGCGAGCGAGGCGAGCATTATAGCGATCGGCTCCGGCGGATCGTTCACGGTAGCTTCCCTACTTTGCAGCTTGCATGAAGCATTTACCGGGCGTGTTTCACGGGCTGTTACGCCGCTGGAACTCATTTGCAATCCAAGTTTAGCTTCGACCAGCCCTATATTTATCGTTTCGGCCGAAGGAAAAAATCCCGACATACTCGAAGCACTCCAACGAGCACGACAGCATAGCTCTCGAACCGTTCACGTGATTACAAATCGAGAGCAAAGCCCGTTAATGGGGCGAGTGAAAGAACTCAACGACGTCACTTCGCATGTGTTCGAACTCAACGAGAAAGATGGCTATCTTGCCACGAATAGCCTCGTATTCGACGCGTCCTTAATCGCTCGGGCCTATGGCGAATTGGATCGACAAGGAGCATCCATTGATTATCGCGTAGATAAGGTTGCTTTCGGGAACCTTTCCCTCGATGCTTGGCTACGCTCCTCAAAATCATTCACTCACGAAGCTGCTACGCGCGGAAGCCTCATAATTGTCTTCTCGCCCAACCTTCGCCCCATAGCAGAAGATTTAGAATCCAAGCTTTCCGAAGCTGCGCTCCTATTTTGTCAACTCGCGGACTTTCGTTCCTTCGCGCATGGACGTCACCTCTGGCTAACTGAACGTTCGAGAGACAGCGCTCTGTTGGTGCTAACCGAACCTGCGGTCGAACAGTTGTGGACGGACATGCAGCCACAAATTCCTGCAGGGGTGCCAACGTTCTCCCTGCCCCTATCGGGCGCGAAGCCGAAAGACCTAATATCGGGTCTGATTGCTGGGATGCATTTAGTCTCAGAAATAGCAAACGCAGCAAAACGCAATATTGCGAAACCAACGATTTCTCCCTTGGGAAGGAGCCTTTACTACGCCGACCTTCAGAGCCTCATTCCACCTCCGCTCGAAGATAAGCTTCGCGGGGAAACATCAAAGTACGAAGTTCTAGGAGCTCATTGGCCGTCATCGCGCAATAGCGGAAAGATACGACGGGCACTCGAAGCGGCAGAGCTTGCGTTCGAGACACAGAAATTTCGCTCTATCGTTTTTGATTACGATGGGACGTTATGCAGCTCAAATGACAATGATCGCCCACCGTCGCCGCAAATTGTTGCCCACGTTGTGCAATTGCTTGAAGCAAACATTGTGGTCGGAATTGCATCAGGTCGCGGCGGCTCAATTGCTGAGCATCTAACCGAGGTTTTGCCCCGCGCGCATTGGGCAAACGTTCGCCTTGGGCTCTACAACGGCGGATGGATCGGAAAGCTCGGAGAGACCGCACCCGGCACAGACCGACTGAGCGAATTTTTGATTCACGCACGACGAATTGTCACAAATCTCCAATCCTACGGAGTGCCTATCGCGGTCATAAGGGCCACCGCACCCTTTCAGCTCAGCATTCGATTTGAACCCGGCGTTAACACCGAAAATATGTGGTTCGTGATAGTTGACGCATTCAAGCAAGCTGGATTGGAGACGGGCACAATTGTAAGAAGTAAACACTCGATCGACGTTCTTTCTCGCGGAGTGAGTAAGTCTCATCTTGTCGCTCAGATTGTACGTGACGAGCAAATCGATCCGTATGAAGTTGTGACTATGGGCGATCTGGGTGCATGGCCAGGAAATGATGCTTCCCTCCTACAACACAAATTTTCATTGAGCGTAGACCTCCCGTCGAGACGGTTAGATCGCGGATGGAAGTTAGCCCCACGCCATAGGCGGGATGTTGATGCTACCCTGTGGTACCTTGAACGCCTTAAGCTCGAAAAAGACGGCAAGTTCTCCTTCGATCTGGCGGGAGGTCCCCTGTGAAAGATGACAACGCGGCACAACTGCTCGCCACAGTGATGGGCTGGAAAGAACCGGACGTTATTCAAGCGCACGCGCCAAGTCTGCAACTATTGGCCGATTACAAATACGATTCATATCAGAGATATGGTCCCGGCAAGCGCTTTGTCGAAAGCCTCGCACTGTGGCTAGTGCAATTCGAAGAACGAGATCGTGCTAACGCACTGTCGCTTGTGCAGGACAAGTTGATTTTCATATCTGAGTCCGAAATTGCGCACCTAGTAACACTCGCGTACCCCGACGTAATCGTTCAGGAACGTCTTCGCCTAGTTGCCGAAGAAAACGATATAGCACGGTACCGGGTCGGCCAATTGGTCAGACATCCTCGCTTCGAGGAACTGCGATTGAAGTCGCTTTACCTGGGCCTGAGCGACGGGGCACACACAAACGACCTTCGGAGAGCGAGTTACGGGGCGATAAGTAACGAACAAATCTGGCAGGCTTACGAACTGGGGGAGGCCAAATCCGAGGACATGCTAACTGAGTTACGGACGTCTCTCGCCACTTCAGAACGTTCCGCTGACTTGCCCCCTGATATGAAAGAAATAGAAAATGAGAAGTTCAGCCTTGTCTGGTTAGTTGATGATTTTTCTGGAAGCGGCAACACTTACATCCGCTTTGACAGCAAGGAAAAGCGGTTCAAAGGAAAAATCAAAAAGATATATGACATGGTCCTTGACCGAGGACTCGTTGATCCAAACTATTACGAGGTTTACCTGCTGTTGTACGTCGCCACCCGACAGGCGATTGACCACATCGAATATTGGACAGAGCGCTTTACTTCTGAGCGAGGGCTAAAACCTCTACGTCTTCACGTCTTACACCCTATAGAAAAAGACGCGGCCCTATCTAAGGCCAAGAGTCCCGAAATTATGGCCATGCTGGAAAATGCTGGATATTATGATGACCGAGCGTCAGATCGCCATATCGCAATCGGGGGAACTACGGACGCTAGATTCGGCTTCGCAAGTTGCGCCCTACCGTTAGTATTATCCCACAACACCCCTAACAACTCTGTCTACGCACTTTGGGGGCCTGAAGAATTCAAATTCTTTGGGCTTTTTCCGCGCGTTAGCCGTCATCGAGAAAGCTAATGGCGTACCGAGCAAATCCCTTTCTCGAGCGAATGTCAGAACGCACCACGTCTGACCAAGAATTTGTGCAGCTTTTTTCACCAAAGATCTTGGAAAAACTCAACGAGGATTGCTTTGAAGGTGCTGTGCACATTTTTCACAGCCCACCCGGCGGAGGAAAAACAACAATCTTACGGGCATTCACCCCAAATGCTCTTCGCGCGTTTTGGCACGCACGTCACGTGCAAGCCGACACATATCGTCAATTAGTTGATCGTGGCGTGATAGACGACCACCTTGGACCGCAGGTCTTGTCGGTCCTTCTCTCTTGTGCAGCGGGGTACGCCGACTTACCTCCGGGTGCATCTGCCGTAAACGAAGGCTTATTTCGAGCTCTGTTCGACTGTCGCATAGTTCTGCGAACTCTCCGTAGCGTCACCGATCTCATCGGCGGACCACCGCAAAATGTCCTGCAATCCCTTCGCCTTGAATATGATGAGACGTTAGAACGCCTCGTCTCGATTCCGCCCGGAAGCACTGCTGCGGAGATGTTGACATGGGCGGAGAACCGCGAGCGCCAGATATACAGTCAACTAGATAGCATTGCCTCTGCGCCCAACGCAAAGTCTCCTACCGACGTAAGGTTTGAATCGCTGCTTTGGCTTCAGGCGGTCCGCTTCGTCTATGAAGGAAAGACAGTCGCACCCAAGCGACTATTGATGATCGACGATATCCATCGTCTTCGGAAGACTCAACGCACATTGCTAATCGATGAAATCGTTACATTGCGTCCAACGATCCCCGTTTGGTTAGCTGGCCGAAGCATTGCATTCGCAGACGATTTTCTTTCGCAGGGAGTCCGAGAGGGTCGCGATATCCGCGAGTACGCGCTTGAGGATTTGTGGGGCACGGGGCGCAATAGCCAGTTTGTCGTTTTCGCTCAGAATATTTTAGATCGGCGCTTCAAGCTGCAGCAAGCGGTGCCAGGGAACTCCTTCAACCATTATTTGGCAGAGAACCTGACACCGAAAGAACTTGAAGCAGCTTACGAAGAGGCCCGCAAGAAGTTCAAGACCGAGACACAGTCCCTTCGAAACAACATCCGATATGCGGAGTGGATGAGCGCTGCAGAATCCACCCCGGACGTTTTAGACCTAGACGCATTGGTGAATCTCTATACCACTCGCATCCTTATCGAAAGAGATAGGTCGAGCCGGCAGCTTTCGCTTCAGCTCACTCCCCTCTCAACGGAGGAGCTCGAAGATCGTGACAGCTCGTCCACGCGCGGCGCGGCGGAAATATTCTTAAATTACGAACTGAAAGTACCTTACTTTTTTGGGACAGAGCGAATCTGCTCCATGGCTACAAACAATGTCGAGGAGCTCCTCACGCTTGCCGCAGCCCTTTACGATGGAATGAAAGCCAAGCAAATTCTGCGTAGACAAGCAGATCCTCATCTTCTTCCACGAGAACAAGAAAAGCGAGTCAGAGATGTCGCTACCCGCAGATTGGAGTTTATACCACGCAGCCATTCGGAGGGTACTCAGGCTCAACGACTCTTGGAAGCGATTGGCACATTTTGCAAGGAACGGACATTTCAACTGAATGCACCATACGCACCTGGAGTTACCGGCATCCGTCTCTCAACCTCTGAAATCGCAAAGCTTCAGCGTATCTCGAAGTCTGCTCAATCCGTTTTTCTATCGTTGAAAAAGGTTCTGGCTGAGTGTGCTGCGGAGAATCTCCTCGTGACCCGGGAAAGCAGCGCGAGCACTTCACGCGAAAGCGGCACGGTTTTCTATTTGAATCGCACACTGTGCGCTCATTTTGGCCTGCCACTTCAGTATGGCGGATGGCAGGACGTCTCCGTTCAAACACTAGGAGATTGGATGGAAAGCGGGCTACAGCCTAGTCGCGCCCTCGGCCTTGAGGTTTCTCAATGATCTGGGAGGATTATGTTTTCCGGCGCGGCATTGAGGTCGAAGAGCTTTGGGACCAGCTATTTGCCGACAGAAAGAAGAGTGGCAAACCACTTCGATTGCTCTACGTCACCGGGCGCGGCTTCGATATTAGGGCTAATGCTGTTTTGGAGAAGTACGTCGATCGACTTATCGACTCCGGCTGCCCCATCGAAAAGGCTGAACTACTCCTTGTAGGTTTTTCTGGTTATAATCTTTCGACTGAGCTTCATGCCCAGACAGCTAAGAATGAGGCGGAGCTGAAGGCTGCGTTTGAAGCGATTGGGAGCTCCAACTCCATTGTGATTGGCGCCACTGCTGAGGGTGAGGACGACATTAGTTCGACGGTCGCTCTTCGGCGCGGAGCAGATGAAGTGCTTCGAAACGTCTCCGACCAGACCGACATCGTTTTGGATGTAAGCTCGCTTCCTCGCGTTGCTTACCTCACAATTCTGCTGTCATTGCTCGCCAGAATTCTTCCGGATGGAAAGGATGGCGACGGATTACATGCGAACGGTCTTTCACTTCAGGTTCTTGTAGCTGAGGACGCAGCGTTAGACAGCAAGATCAGTTCTGAAGACCCAGCAAACGACTTAACATTGATACCTGGATTTTCAGAAGCGTTGCAGTCCGAGACGCAGAGCGATGAACCGCTCGTCTGGTTCCCTATACTCGGCGAAAACAGGCTGTCACAGATCGTCAAGCTGGAATCATCCATACCTGAATGGGCGGAGATTTGCCCCGTTCTACCGCATCCCTCGCGAAATCCTCGCAGAGGTGATCAGCTCCTGGTCGAGTATGAGAGCATTCTCTTTGCGAAGCGAGATACACCGCTGAGTAACATTCTCTACGCAAACGAATCGCAACCTTTCGAAGCGTATCGCCAGCTACTTGGAGCCATGATGCGATACCGCAAGACCATGGGAATAATTGGCGGCTGTCGTATGGTCGTTACGCCGCTCGCAAGCAAGTTGATCACCGTTGGCTCTGCGCTGGCCTGCTACGAAATGAAAGTTGAATCCGCAGATTATCGTTCGAGTGTAGCGATTCCCTATGCGGAGCCTAAGAGGTACGAGGCATCGGTTCAAAGTATGCTCGAATCTCGCCCGGTGATCTCGGCCTTGCTACTCACCGGAGAAGCATACTTGAATGCCGAATCTCTCGCTCCAGCTATTGTCAGCGCAGAATAGATCGTCGGGTCACTTCATCACAATTCAGAGGCGGACCAGGACCGGCCAAAATTGGCATGAGCGTCACTCCCGGGCAAGACCACAGAGCGCCTTGAAACATATCTGTATAGGCGACCGCTTTGTTTTTCGCGTTCAAATATCCAGGAAAAAGCAATGGTCCAACGAACGATCCCTCAGCCTCTGTTTAAGTACCTTCCGCTAGATCGGGCGAAGCAAGTTCTCTCGGAAAGAACCATTCGATTCTCCCAACCTCAATATCTCAATGATCCCTACGAAATGCAGTTGGTCATCAATCCCATAAGCTTGAGAGACGATATTGTGGCTCGCGAAATTGCAAGTGGAACGCCGGTTGATGAAGCGAAGGAAATAGCATCTCGACGACTGGAGAGCGTAGCATTTGGTTTAGTCGATATGATCAAAAAGACCCGCAACGACGTTGGCGTGTTGTCATTGTCAGAGAGATCTGATGGATTACTGATGTGGGCACACTACGCGCAAAATCATCGCGGCATCGCGCTGGGCTTGCAGCTAGAGCAGTGCCTGCTTCCGAGCAATCAAGATTCCAGCTCCTTGGTATGGCTAGACGACGTAAAGTATTTGAGTGAGAAGATTGATTTCATTCGAGAAGGAGCCGCTCCCTGGCAGTCGCTGTTGCGAAAGAGCGAAGAGTGGCGCTACGAGGAAGAGTGGCGGATTATAAGGTCGCTCACCGCCGCTACGTTGCCCTTCTGAGCCCGCCGCAGCGCTTCTGCACCATTCGGGTTGCCCAGACGTTTAACCTCTGGGCGTGACCGCTGGCCCGTCGCGGCAATCCGCTTGCGGGCTGCCCCCAGCGCATCGCGTGTCCGCCGCGAGATAGCCTCCGCTTCCGCCTGTGCGACCACGGCCAGCACGCCAATGGACAGGTCATTGGCTTCCGGCATGTCGCAGCAAACGAACTTCACCCCACTATCGCGCAAGGTCAGCGTGAACGAAGCAGACCGGGAAAGCCGGTCAAGTTTAGCTATCACCAGCGTTGCTCCCGTGATCTTAGCATGCCGGATGGCTCTCAAGAGCTCGCCACGATCGCTGTGCTTGCCGCTTTCCACTTCGGTGAATTCGGCAACGATCCGTCCATTTCGCGCTCCCGCGAAGTTCTCTATGTCAGCCTTTTGGGCTTCGAGTCCCAGTCCGCTTCGGCCCTGCTTCTGCGTGGACACGCGCATATCGTCGGACACTCCGCAGGACATTCAACAACAAGAGTTGGCTTCGGGGCGGCAGACTTTCAGGGGGCTTCTGGATGACAATGCCGCGCAAGGATCGTTTCCAACGGATACTAATTGGCGGCAAGCCGGCGGTTGATGCAGACTACCAACAGCTTTTCCCCCGTCTCGCTTATGCGCGAGCTAGGGCCAAGCAACCGACCGGAGACCTCTATGACGTCATGGGGGACGGCACCGGGCGGGATGGCTGGAAGCTGCTTCTGAACGCTTTGCTGTTTACGGAGGGAGACTTAAGGCGCTGGCCGCGCGATTGCAGCCGGTATTTCGCCGGCATCAAACTCCGGCAAGCCGTCGCGCTCCTAGAGCAAAAGCATCAGCCGATTGCCCATCTGTTCGGAACGGGCGTCGGCTTTGAACTCATGTTCATTGAAAGCGAAATGCTGATTGCCGTGGTCACTCACCTTTTTGAGAACGGCATCCCCGCACTGCCGCTCCATGATGCCGTGCTCGTGGCAGAACCTCACGCCGAGACCGCGAAGGCCGCCATGGAGTATGCGTTCCGCTCCCGCACCGGGCAGTCCCGCGCGTTTGTTAAGGTCGAGTTTAGCCCCGCAAAATAGGCATTTCTGCTCTTACGCCTCTGCTAAAGGACTAGGAGGAGAAACTAATGGGGGGTTGCCTTATAGGAGCGGCTTAAGCTCGGCCTTAGAGCAATGATGTTAGTTGAGCAATCGCCACTAGGCCCTCCTTAGAGGAGCACCATAGAGGGGGAGATAGTAAAGTTGCCACCACCATCATCTCCTCCAAGGTAACCTTCAAGGCCAGCGTCATGGGTCCTTGGAGCAGTGCCATGAATGGGAGATGGTCCTGATACCATCATCACCTTGAAGGACATCCTCTAAGCATGCCACCATGGTCAACTCGAAGGCCGTCTTACATTCGTGCTCGAAGTGACCGGGCAGGCGCACCGGACGGGATTCAGAAGCTCCTCGGTCGCGCGGCTCTATTCAATCCCGAACAACCACCGGAATGCGTATCGCGCGGCAACCACTGGCGCAACGAACTGAAGAATGTTCAGCACGACGTTCGCGCCCGACAGGCCTCTTAGTGGATCGATAGCGCGTTGCCAATCGATAAGGATGCTGCAAAGCTTCCGTTGAAACTTAGACCTTGATGGCCGGAAATTTCGAGATTGCGTTAGCCTTCGCCTTGATGGTCACCTCACCGTAGCCCTCCGAGATATTGCGCGGTGCGTGGCCTTGAATCGCATCCAGCACGCGCATCTCGACATCTTCATCGATTCCAACCGTCTTGAAACGGTGCCGCCACCCATGGCTCGGATCGACATGCGGGTCCGACACAACTTCTCGGACGAACATGTTGACCTTATTCCGTGCGGTCTTCACCGCCTTACGAACTCCCAGCTCGTCATCGCTGGGCGAAACGAAAAGGTGGCCTGCGCTGGATGTTTTGACAAAATCCAGAAAGCCCGACTCAACGATCTGCCGATGCAGCACCACATCCCTCGCTTCATCGGTCTTCACCGGTCCAGCCTCTGGCGTGACGTGAACAATCCAGTGCTGCCCTTCGCGCCGGATATCCTGTTTCCGTAACTGAAGCATTTCGCCGACACGTGCCCCCGTAAAGGCGCACAGCCACGGCACCCACCGTTTTGCCGCCGCAAGTTTTGGCGCTTCACCGCCGGCCTTGTAGGTCTTGGCATGCTTCAATATCTGGGCGGCTTCCTTGTCGGAGAAACCTTTGGCCCGGAGCTTACGCGGCTTGGAAGTCTTGATGGTGAGGCCCTCAGCCGGATTGATGGACATCCGCCTGTTCATCACGGCCCATCCAAAAACCGTCTTGAGACCTGCGAGGTCGCTATCCTTGACGGTCTTCGGACTTACCCCGCTCTCAATGCGAGCATCCTTAAAACGCACGATGTCTTCTGGAGTGACCCTGCTGGCATCATCATGCTTCAAGATCGCAACAAGCTTCGCCATAGTGTTGCGATAACTTTCGTAAGTGCTGGGCTTCCGACCTGCCGCTTTGGCTTCCTTCCACCAGTCCTCAACAAGTCCTTTCAGGGAAACACCGGATGCGACTGGCGCAGGGACGCTCCGGCTGGGTGCCTCCCATTCGGGAAACCTTTTGGCCTTGGGATCATCCGAGTAGTCCCCCTCGATGTTTTTCCTGCGGCTAGCGAAGGCGTCGCGCAATGCCTTCCAAAATGCTGACAGCACGATTGAGCGGCTATCTTCATCGACGCGGCGGATGCCCTTACTCAATAAGAGGCGGTCCACCAGCGGACCAAGTGGCTTCTCCAGATCGGCGGGGTCGCCGCTAGCTCCCGTGGTCTCCCACATCGTCTCAATGGCTGCCCAATAATCTTCTTGCTCGGACTGCATTTCGCTAACACGCTGCCAGCCACCACCGGGCTTTTGCTCAATGGCAATACTCCGGGCGCGATTCTCGCCGTCCGCCCAAACGCGATATAGGTCTCCAGCAAGCGCGGTGGCCTGACGGTGCGACAGCTTGGCGGGAGCATCTTCGCGGAGTGCCGTCCAGACGCCTTCAAGATACGCGGCGGCGATTGCCTGACGGGTTTTGGCTTGGCTTGGGTCGGTCGTGCGGAGCGAGAACCGGACAGACTGTGCGCGGGTGCTCACGGTCACGAATGTGAAGCCATCCCCGAGCGGAATAGCGAGACGAGTTCCTACCGCGCGGCTCATCACATCGACGGGAATCCGCTGCACAAAGATCGGTATGCGAGAGCCATCCCGCTTCATCGGACGCACCACCCGAAACAGCATTGTTACTCACCCTTGTTACACAGTCGGGCAAGCGCAACTCACTGATAGGGCTTAACTTCTTGAAGGGAAAGTCTTTTCGAAGTTGATGGTGCCCAGGGGCGGGATCGAACCACCGACACTGCGATTTTCAGTCGCATGCTCTACCAACTGAGCTACCTGGGCATACTCGGGCGGCCCAAAGGCCTGTGCGAGCGGGCGGTTTATAGAGAGGTCGGGCGGTCATGTCCACCCGCCTTCGCCTTGCGGCTTCGGCGCGGCATGCCCGAATTTGCCGGAGGCTTCGGCGGGGCATGCCCGGATCGTGCTCCATCCCCAAATATTTGGTGAAACAGGCTTATTCGGCGTCTTCGGGGTCGGTGTCGCGGCCGGGGATGACGTATTTGCCGGATAGCCAGCGGTTCAGGTCTACATTCCGGCAGCGTTTGGAACAGAACGGCTGCGTGTCGGGGTTCGCGGGCTTGCCGCATTCCGGGCAGGGTTTTAGTGGCGGCCTGGCGCCGCCGGGGCCCGTGTCCTCGGG
>DAIMKE010000030.1:0-15674 GCA_036721875.1 Bradyrhizobium sp.
CCGAACTTCGCCGCCGCCTGCTCGATCTGGTCGTGGGTGATGCCGAGAGCCTGCATCGTCGCGACGTTCGGCGTTACCCGATATTGGCGGACCTCTCCGCCGATGGGTATCACCTGGGCAACGCCGGGAATGGCGAGAAGCTGCGGCCTGACGACGAAATCCGCGATTTCACGCACTTCCATGGGCGAGGCCTTGCCGTCGCTGGTCAGGGCGATCAGCATGATTTCACCCATGATCGACGTCACCGGCCCCATCTGGGGATTGACGGAGGATGGCAGTTGCTCTCGGATCAGCGCGAGCCGTTCGGAGACAAATTGCCGGGCGCGATAGACATCGACGCCCCAGTCGAATTCGACGTACACGACCGAGAGCCCAACGCCCGAGACTGAACGCACGCGGATGACGCCCGGCATGCCGTTCATCGACGTCTCGATCGGGAATGTAACCAGCTGCTCGACTTCCTGCGGGGCAAGCCCTTCGACCTCAGTCAGGATGTTGACGGTCGGCCGGTTGATGTCGGGCAGGACGTCCACCGAAATCGTAGGCAGAACGAACATGCCATAACCAACAAGAACGGCAGCAACCGCCAATACGAAGAGGCGACTTCGCAGGCTTGATTGAACGATGAGCTTGAACATGGCGCGCCTTACCGGATCTGGTTGATGAGGTCGGTGCCGCGGACAACGACCCGTTCGCCCTCGTTGATACCTGCCGCCACAATCACGCGCGTGGCATCAATGGGCAGAACGCGCACCGGCTTTGGCTCGAAGCGTTCCGGCGCCGTGTGCAGCCAAACAATGTTCTCCCCGTTGCTGCTTCGCACGACGGCGTCGCGCGGAAAGATCAGACCGGCCACGGGTGCGCCACTCTGAGCCATCACGTTCAAGGGCTGGCCGATATTGAGGCCCGCTGGCGGCTCCGGTATGGCGAAATGGACGATCGATGCATGCTGCCGCAGCGCACGGCTCGTCCCGAGAAAGGATAGTGCAATCGGCTGCCCGTTTGCCCCCATCGCCGTTGCTGCGTCGGGGCCTCGCAGTCCTATGTCGTCATAGGCCAACGCTTCAACCCACAGGCTTTTTGGATCGGCGATCTGGAAGAGGACGTCTTGCGGTTGAATGACCTGGCCCGGCACAACCTTGGCCGAGGTGATGATGCCATCGGTGGATGCGCGCAACTCCTCAAAGCCGGTGCGGGAATTTCGAACGGTTTCGCGGCGCGCCCGCAGGCCTTCCAGTTCGCTTTCAAGGTCGTTGACCTGGCCTTGCGGCACCGCGCCCCGCTCCGCCAATGGCCGCAGACGGCGCAGCTTGTTCTCCGTAACGGCAATCAACTGCTCGATCTCGCCGACTTTCTCGAGGATCGTCGTGCGGTCCGCGACCGCCAAATGCGGCTCGATCTTGATGAGCACGTCGCCCTTGCTGACCATTTGTCCGATGCGCGGTATCGCGTCATCGTTGGGCACCACGCGGCCGCCATACACGCTTTGTACGATGCTGCTGCGGTTTGGATCGGCAATGACGCGGCCAATAAGGTTGACGGCCGGGCGTACCGTCTGAGGCTCAGCGGCGGCCGTGCGCACATCGAGCAGGCGTTGCGTCGGCTTAGCGGCGAATGCGGAACCGTCCTGCAAACGTCTCGGCGCATCGCTCAGAGCTGGTGCCTCCGGCGGATTCGCGGGGCTCGCGCTGGTTCGGCTTTCGCCGAACGAGATGGCGGCCAGGACGACGGATGCTGCGGCCAGCCCTCCCGAAATTGTCGCCGCAAATTTGCGGCCTCGCTGTCTCCAAAAACCAAAAAGCAGGCCAAAGCCGAGCGCAGCGAGTGCGAACATCACCACGTTCCGGCCCGAAGAAAGCCAGCCGTGCTCATGCTTTTGGGGCGGGATGGCGGTCTGCGGAAGCGTCAGCGAATCCACCAGAAGATCATCGCCCTTCGCAGCGGCGACGGAGAATATAACTTCGACCGATCCCGTTGGCTTTCCGTCCGGCAGGGCAGCTTCATAGATGCCATTGCCCGTCTTGGTGGCCTCGATGGCGCCGGACTCGCCGATCGTCACCTGCAAGGCCGCATCCGAAACCGGCTCGTTGGTGACGGCATCGTCAATGAAGATCGAAAGCTTGCTACCCTTCAGGATGCCGACGACCTCATAAAGCTCGGATCGGGCGGCAACCCTTGGATATGCCGATGACACTAGGGCCGGTTTGTCGGCCTCACCGTGATCGTGGCCCTGATGAGCAAGAGAACCGGCCAAGCCAAAGAACAGACTCGCCAGCCAACCAAGGCCGGTCAGGCCAAGCCTCGCGAGCCGCCCTTTCGGGCAGCGCTGAATCATGAACATGGAAAATCCCTTCAGACATGCGAAATGGCGGCGGCTGCAGGGCCGCCCGAATTACGCGATGCTGAGGGTACTTGGTGGTCGGAGGAGACCGTCGGGCCTGACACCATCGATGGCCCGGATCGCCGGAAGGTCGACCGGACCAAGCAGGCTAAATGAGCTGACCAGGACAATAAGCTCCGGCGAAGCGATCGACGTGCCGAAAATGCTCCAGGTCAGGTTCGGGGCGCCGTCACCATCGTGATCCGGCCCGTCATGAACATGACCTTCGGAATTGTCATCGCCGTGGGCGTGAACATGGCCAGCCAACTGATCATGAAAATGAACGGAACCGCTCAACGTGATCGATGGCTCCGGCATTGAGCCAAGAGCAGCCTTTGCCTGAGAAATCGAGATCAAGGTGCCCTGAAGCACAAACGCCGACATCGCCATGAACATTGATGCTCTGGCGAGTTGGCGAAGGCGTTGAAGAAGGCCGTGCTGCACAGCGAACAACTAGGCGATTTCGATCGCAATTTCAAGGTGCTACTGACAAACAGAGGCGACCATGGCCGGGACGACAGTCACCTTCGCACCGAGCCTTACGGGCTGATCATCCGCAAAAAGGTTAGCTTTCGCTCCAATGGGACCATTCGCGGTCGATCGACACAATTGAATCGCCACGTCTGAATCGCCACGTCGCGCGCAACTCCGCCGACTCTACGCTGCGACTTTCCTCCTGCCGCTTCCACGAACGCCATCGCCGGCGAAATTCCCGACAGCAAAAAGCGCTTGAAAACATCACGTTTTCAAGCGCTTTGATTGGTTGCGGGGACGTGCAACCCTCTCAAATTGCTGTTTCAGGCGGTAGCCTGACCGAAAGGCATCAGGCCGGAACGCGACGCGGGGCTCTGTCATGAGCAAACCGTTGGCGTCAGCGGCCGACAGTTCCCGATCATTGCTCATAGATTGAGGTCCGAGGCTGGGAGCGCGTCCCAAGCGGTCTTGCGCAAAGTGACAAAGTTCGCCACCTGTTTTCAACTCCATTGCGTCCCGAACGCAGTGGATGTCCTCTAAGATGTTGATCTTTCTCGCTGCTGCAGATGCTTCCGCCACGTTTTGTTTTCGCGGTCGTAACAACCGCTGCCGCTCGCGTCGACTCCCTCCAACAACAGTGTGAAATAGCGCAGCAAGAGGGCGCGACATTCTCGCCGACACGAATGGGCGGCTAGATCCAGCGCTCGTAGAGATTCATGGTCATACCTCTCCGCTCTCCAGCTCGCCGCAACTAGCGCTATTACCTTAGGCGATTCCTCGGCTGCGTCCGCGACGTCCTTTTCAGAATCTCCCTCGATCGGCCCCATCCGGTTGCTTGGCGGCAGACATGGCCAGGAATGCGGCTCCGAATGTCATCTCCTGGCCAAGCCATAGGTCAACCGGGGCAAGGAGCCGCGCCGCGATGCCGCACGGCGGATAATGCACGGCTCCGTGTATCGCTACGACACGCAGTCCCGCCGCCTCGGCGAGGCTCCGCAGGTCCGCCGCCGTCCGGAACTTCACTGTGCGCCAGACCGGATGCCCCAGCCAGCCACGCATGCGCCGTTGCGCGGCCCAAAGGCTCCAGCGTCCGAGTTCGCCGATGACCAGCCGTCCTCCGGGCTTGAGAACGCGGGCGATTTCCCTCACGGCGTGCTCAGCGTCTCGAACAAAGCACAGCACGGTCACCGCCACCACGATATCAAAAGTTGCGTCATCGAAGGGCAGGCTCTCGGTGCTACCCTCAACGAGCTGAACGCGGATGGCTTCGCTTTCTGCGCGAAGGCGGGCGGCTGCGATCATGAACGGGTCGGCATCGAGCGCGGTTACGCTTGCGCCTTGCCGCGCCAGTTCGATTGCCATTGCGCCGTCGCCGCAACCGACGTCGAGCAGCTTCTTGCCGTCGACCTTGCCGAGAAGTCTCGCGAGCAGTTGCCGCTCAAGGGCATCGGTGATCCGGCCGAGACGGCTCGATCTCCACCGGACATACGACTCTGTCAGCTCTTCCGCCGGTTGTGCGTTGCCCATGCCGTGTTCCGCGCCACGGGTCACGATGTGACCGCGAGGGCGCCACTCAGGCGTTCGGCGACTGCGTCAAGTTCCTCGCGTGTCGTCCCCCGCCCAAGGCTGAAGCGGATAGCGCCCATGCCGACTTCGGGCGCAACGCACATCGCCTCAAGGACGGGCGACAGCTCGATGCGCCCCGAATGGCACGCTGAACCTGTTGAGGCGGCGACGCCGTCCAAGCGTTCCAGTATCTCGGCACCGACGCGGCCAATGCAGGAAACATTGAGCGTGTTCGGCAGACGATGCGCAGGGTGTCCATTGAGAGCGATGCGATTGCCGAACCGCGACTGCAGTTCGCGCCAGAAATGGTCGCGCAGGGCGCGCACCCGATCCATCGACGAGAGATCGCGCGCCAGCTCGCAAGCCTTGCCGAGACCGACCGCCAGCAGCGCACTCTCGGTTCCGGCGCGCCGCCCGCTCTCGTGTCCGGCCCCGTGAATGAGCGGTTCGAGCGTAACGCCACGGCGTACGAACAGGGCGCCGACACCCTTGGGTGCGTAGAGCTTGTGTCCGGCGATCGAGAGCAGATCGACGCCGAGCGCGTTCACATCTGTCGCAATCTTGCCGACCGATTGAGCGGCGTCGGTATGAAAGAGGACGCCGTGTTCGCGGGCGATGCGCGCACACTCCTCAATCGGCTGGATGGTGCCCACCTCGTTGTTGGCGTGCATGATGCTGATGAGGATCGTGCGTGGTGTGATGGTCCGGCTGAGGTCATCGGGATCGACGCGCCCGAATCTATCCACGGGCAGGAAAGTTATCCGCGCGCCCAGGCGTTCAAGAAAGCGGCAGGGTTCAATGATCGCCGGGTGTTCGATCCGTGTCGTGATGATGTGATCGCCGATGTCGCGTCGCGCATGATACACGCCTTTGAGCGCTAGATTGTCGGCCTCACTTCCACCGCTGGTGAAGACGACTTCGTCATCCTCGCAGCCGAGCAGGGCTGCAATTTGCCCGCGCGCTTTCTCAAGGGCGGCTTTCGCGGGCGCAGCGGCCCAATGCCCGCTCGACGGGTTGCCGAAGTGATCCGCAAGAAACGGCATCATTGCAGCGGCGACCGCCGGATCGATCGGCGTACTGGCGTTGTAGTCGAGATAGATGCGCTGCGTGGTCATGCCGCCGTTACCCCGCCCGTTGTGGCGGAAGCCGGTCGACGTTCATCGGCTGCCTCGACAGGCGTCTCGAACAACCGAACGCCGAGAAAACCGCCTGCGCCGATTGAAAGTGCCGCGAGAGCTGAGCCGAGCGATAATGTCGAGAGCCCCGTCAATCCCTGGCCGACCGTGCAGCCCATGGCGAACACGCCGCCCGTACCCATCAAGACGGCTCCGGCTAATTGACGAATGAAGTCCCGCTGGTCACCAAATCCCTCGATGCGAAAGCGGCAGCCAGCGCCATCAGGAAGGCCCCAAGGATGACGCCGCCCACCAGCGCAATCCCGAAGTTGGCGCTCATGCCGGTGAAGAGCATGACGTATTGCAAGCTGTCCCCAAGCGGAGCGACGAACGTCAGGCTCGAAGGCGGCGTCGGGTTGAACTCGTCCTGCGCGAGGACGCCGGTGAGATACCAACCCGCCGTTACAAGCAAACCGACCACCAGACCCGCGACGATATTGCGCGGCGAAGAACGAAAGGCCGAGTTTGCGAAGCAGAACACCGCAAGGGCGCTCGCAGTGCCAAGGGCGACAATCCAGCGCGCCTGTTCAGCCGCCATCCCCAAAACTCCGGCAAGCAGTTCCGGCACGCCGGCAGCGCTGAGATTGACGCGCGTCAGGCGTTCCAGTTCGATACGGCCTGGTGCAAGAATGCCGCGCATGGCGATATAGGCTGAGATGGAGAAGACAAGCACGACCACGAGTGCCCGAAGATTGCCACCGCCGAGACGAACGAGATTCCGCGCGGCGCAACCTTGCGTCTGCATCATGCCGATGCCGAACATGAGACCACCCAGCACGGGGCCAGCGAGGTTCAAGGGAGCGGTCAGGTAGACCGCCCTGCGCACATCCAAGACCTCGAAGCCGAGCAACAACTGAGCAGAAAGGATCGCCACGGCCATCGCCAGTATCCATGCACGCAAGCGGTTGCCGTCTCCCGATCGCACGAAATCAAGGATCGCCCCGCTACTACAAAACGCTGTGGCTTGAGCGACACCTCCAAACAGCATGCCGATCGCCAGACCGCCAAGCGTGGCAAGCTGCGTTGGTTCCCACTGACCCATGCCCTGCTCCTTGAATGTTCGACGAGCGCGTAACCGCTCTTGCGAGGTGGAGACAACGTGCTGTCAGAAGACCAACACCTTATCGGCCTCTAAGGTCGCCGCCGCGAGCTCGTCCATGGTGCTCCGGCGCGCGCCTGGCATAACGGCAGATTCTTCGAGCCCACGCGCGTCCATGCAGGTGCCGCACAGGAGCACCTTGCCACTGCCGGCGAGCAAGCGCTTCAGCATCCGTTCGACATTGTAGTAGCCGTCCGGCGTCTTCTGGCCCGCCTTGCCGGCAACGACCGCGTCTGCCATGAGAAACACAGTCACGCCGGTCTGCGGATCCGTCTTGAGCAGCGCCTGCGCCAGCCTCAGGCCGTTGTAGACACGCTCAGTACCGTAGGGCGGGTCATTCAGGATGAACAGAATCTGCACAGGCGTCCTTTCTTCTCTCTATCGAGGACGGTCGGTTGGTATGCGATTTCCGCATCAACCATCGTCCAATGGGGCAGCTCAATCGCCAAGCACACGGCGCCGCTGCTCGAATTCGTCCTTGTCGATCTCGCCCCGCGCAAAGCGCTCCTTGAGAATATCGATGGCTGTGCGGCCAGGCTGCGAGTGATGCGATGGGGGTGTTCCCTGCCATGGCCCGCTGACCCAGCGTACAAGAAAGGCTACGGCAGCGATCAACACCGCAAGTACAAGGATCATGAACAGCGGACCGAGTATCATGGCGTACCCTCCTCCACCCCACCACATCATGTGTGGCCCATAGCCGTATCTGTCGGCGTCTGAGGGCGTCTGCGCCCATGCCGCGCTCGATAAAAGCGCCAGAGCTGACCCCGTTGCTGCGACAATCGTGATCGGCACCCTTTGCATTTGTTTGCTCCATTGTAAGGCAGCATCGAGTGGCCGTTCTGCGGCGGATGGTGGCGATGCGGTACAACCACTTTTCGCTCAAGCGAGGGGACAACGTCGGTGTGCCCCCACCACACGAGCTGCGATCGGCCTGCTCACCGCTACTCCCGCATGAAGGCCTGAACCTCCTCGAGCGTCACTTTGCCGTCCTTGTTGGCGTCCACCTTGTTGAAGATTCGTTTATGGATGGCCGTCACCTCCTCGAAGGAGAGCGCTCCGTCTCCGTCCAGGTCGGCGATGGCGAACATGACCTTCCTCATGTGTCCGCGCATACTCATCATCGGCATTCCGCCCGTCATGCCGGACTGCGCCATGCCGCCCATCATACCCTGGCCCATCATTCCGGGAGGCATCATGCCGGATTGACCAGGCTGCGCGCCTTTGCTTTGCGTCGCCGTGTCTCCGGACCCGGGAGATGGAGTCGCCTGCGCTAGGGTCTTATCAGGATGGTATGGATCGGCCGCGATCGTCTGGGCGGCTGCGCCCGCCGTCACACCGACGGTAACCATGGCAACGAGGGCCGCCGCGCGTAATGTAATCAACGTCATGAGAACCTCCTTTTGCTGTGGATCAATTGCGCTGACAGACACCGTTTGCAAA
This sequence comes from Bradyrhizobium sp., assembly GCA_036721875.1. Classification (GTDB taxonomy): domain Bacteria; phylum Pseudomonadota; class Alphaproteobacteria; order Rhizobiales; family Xanthobacteraceae; genus Bradyrhizobium. Next base: position 8,138 of record DAIMKE010000030.1, read on the forward strand.
TTTGCCAACTCATTCGTTCAACGGCGGCCGCAGCGGATTGCGCTGCGAATTGCGCTGACTAGCCTCCATGTTGGCGGATCTCCGAATTGTCATTCTAGTTGGCCGAGCGGTTTTGTCTTTTGCGCAAGGTCAAGGGAGTGGCCCGCACGCTCGCGCATGAGCACAGCGACAACCGCGCCTGAGAGAAAGGTCAGCGCAGCAATCGAACCTATCGCCCAAGCCATTCCGAAGATATCGGCTATGATGCCCGCGGATAGCGCCCCGATGGCATAACCGAGGTCGCGCCAGAAGCGGTAGACGCTGAGCGAGCGCGCTCGCCAGGTCGGATGCGAGGCATCCGAGACGGCTGCAATCAGGCTGGGGTAGACCATCGCAGTGCCGAGTCCGAGGAGAAGACTGCCCACGAGCCACCATTCGAATTGACGTGTCGCGGCGGTGAGGAACAGGCCGGCTGACTGGACCCACATCCCGACCACGATCAAGCCTTTACGACCCCAGCGATCACTCAAGGGACCGGTGACGACCTGCAGGATTCCCCATGTTGCGGGATAGACCGCCTTCAGAATACCAATGCGCTCGACGCCGAGGCCGAAGGCGGCGAAGAACAACGGGAAGATGCCCCAACTCATACCATCGTTGAGGTTATTGACGAGGCCCGCCTGCGACGCGGCGAAGAGATTACGGTCACGGAACGAGGTGAGCACGAAGATTTCCCGGAAGCTCATCGAAGTTGATGGCTTCGAAGACGCCGCGGCTTCGAGCCGAACGTGGTCACGTGTGTCGCGGACCAGTATGATCGACAGCAAAGCCCCCAAGACCGCATAACCAATGCCGAGATAGATCGGCACCGGCCGAAGACCGTATCGCGAGGCGAGATAGCCAGTCAGGAATGCTGTGATACCCACGGCGAGGTAACCGGCGAACTCGTTGAGTCCGACAGCAAGGCCCCGCGACTTCGGCCCGACCAGATCGACCTTCATGATCACCGTCATCGACCAGGCAAGTCCCTGATTGATGCCGAGCAGCGCATTCGCCGCAATGATCCAACTCCAACTCGGGGCCCATACGATCATGAAGGGTACTGGCAACCCAACCAACCAGCCGAGGACGAGAACACGCTTCCGGCCCCAGGTATCGGCGAGCTGCCCTGAGACCAGATTGGCAAGGGCCTTGATCACGCCGAAGCTGACGATGAAGGAGACCACGATCGTCGTCGAGGCAATGCCGAACTCTTCCGATCCGATCAGCGGCACGACCGTGCGCTCGATCCCGACCATGCCGCCGACGAAGGCATTGATCAGGATGAGCAGCGCGAATTGCTGCCAGTTTTCCTTGAGCCCGAGCCTGACATGCGAGCCCGTCGACTGTGGAATCGATGGCGATTCGCTCATCGGTCAGGCTGCCGCTGCCGTCGCGCCGGAGTTCGTGGCCCTCAATGCGGCCGCCTCGGGTGGGGCCGGCGGAATCTCGGCGAGCATGAAACGGATGAACTCGGCCTGCTCTCCGATCCGGAACGCCTCGTTGTAGCGTCGCTCGAAGCCGATGGTCGACCATGGCTTGCCGCTCAGACGCCGGCCACACACCGAGCCGGCATAGGCGCCGGGCATAACCTCAACGTAGTCCGGCAGCGCCTTCAGCCGCCCCACGCTGTGGAACAGGTCCTTTGCGCCCTGCTCGGCGCTGACGGCGAGCTCCGTGCGGCCGAGGTCGCCGACCATCAAAGTGTGTCCGGTCAGCACGAACCAGGGCTCGTCAGCCCGGGTGCGATCGCTCACGAGAATACAGATGTGTTCCGGGGTGTGGCCCGGCGTGTGCAGCACTTTCGCGGTGACGTTGCCGAGCGAAAGCACTTCTCCGTCCCGGGCTGCCCTGAACGGAAACGAAACTTTCGCCTGCGCCCCGAGCACATATTCCGCGCCGGCCGCCTCGGCGAGCTGCCGCCCCACCGAGAGATGGTCGGCATGAACGTGGGTGTCGATGACAAAGAGGATGCGCATGCCGGCGGTCTCTGCGGCACGCAGATAGGGCTCGATCTCGCCGACGGGATCGACGACCGCACCGGCCGCGCGTCCACCGCAGCCGAACAGGTAGGAGATCCCGACGGGCTCATGGTGCAGGAATTGGCGGATGATCATGGCTTGCGCTCCTGAATTCCCCGGGGTAAATACATTCAATCATTCTGCTGAATGTTTCACCGAGGGGAAGCCGTGTCAAGCGTTGGACCTAAGCAAGCGATCCTTACCGGCCTGGCGGAAGTGGCGCAGGCGCTCGGCCACCCTCACCGGCTGGAGTTGCTGGAGCACATCGCCCAGGGCAGGCGCAGCGTTGAAGCGCTTTCCGCGCGGGCCAATCTGAGCTTCGCCAACACGTCGCGACACCTGCAGATCCTTCGGCGCGCGCGCCTCGTCGACACCGAACGACGCGGAAAGCACGTGCTGTATCGGCTTGCCGGCGATGCGGAAGTGGTTGACCTGATGCGCTCGCTCGGACGCGTGGGCGAGCGCAACGTCGCCGAGGTCAGTCGCATCATGACCGACTATTTCCATGCTCGCGACGCGCTGGAGCCGGTGTCGCGGGAAGACATGGTCTCCAGGCTGCGTGATGGGCTTGTCACGGTTCTTGATGTGCGGCCTGAAGACGAATTTGCGTTAGGGCATCTTCCCGGCGCGCTGAATATCCCGTTTGGCAAGCTGGAAGATCGCTTGAGCGAACTCCCGGCGGGCCGCGAGGTCATCGCCTATTGCCGTGGTCCGTACTGCGTTCTCTCGTTCGAGGCTGTCGCGGCGCTTCGCGCACGCGGCTATCTCGTTCGGCGCCTTGAGGACGGATATCCCGAATGGAAGGCTGCGGGTTTGCCGGTCGAAGCCGCGGCGTGAACAAGGCGCAAGCCAAAATATGTCGTCGATGCCACTGCGCGCGAAAGCGACCGCGCCAACCAACATCCAGAATCATTGGAACAAGGAGCGAGTGTTATGACCTTTGCAAGCCGCTTGTCCGCAGCCCTGCTGGGCGCGACACTTCTGGTCACTCCGGCTTTTGCCGAGAACCCGGCCGTCAAGGCCATGCAGGATTACATGGAGTTCGCTCCCTATGAGGCGGGCATCATTGTGCCGCAGCAGCTTTCCAAGGAAACCTTCGATGGCGTGGTGTTCATCGACACGCGTGATGCCGCACAATTCGCCGCGGGCTCGATCCCAGGCGCGCGCCATATCGAATGGCGTGAGGTGCTCAGCCGCATCGATGAAATCCCGAAAGACAAGAAAGTCATCCTGTTCTGCAACACCGGCAGCCTTTCGGCCCAGGCAGCATTCGCACTGCGGGTTGCGGGACGCGACAATGTCCTCGTGCTGCAAACCGGTTTCGACGGATGGAAAAAGGATGCTGCCTACAAGCCTTGAAGGCACAGGTGGCCGCCCTGCATAGAATCGCGTCTAACCCCTTTTCACGTCTGTTCTGCGCACGATCAGCGAAGGCGCTCGGCTCTCCGGGCTAAACGTGCACGAACATGCATGAACAGAAAAGAAGCCACTGATTTCGTCGAATTTTCCGGCAGCCCGCTGCGCTCATAACGGTCTCGTTTCTGGTTCGAATCCGGGCAGGCCACCGAGCGATATCAATAACTTACCGAGACATTCGAGTTTTACGCTTTTTTCCGCCAGAAAAAAGCCGTTCGGCACGGCAGGTTTGCTATCCGAATCACGACTGACCCAAGTTATTTTTTCTTGCGGGCCGCGGCTCGTGCGTCTGCTATGGCTTGCTTGAAGCCGGCCGGATCCAGCACTCCCGGCACCCTGAAGGTGCCGATAATGAAGGCCGGCGTTCCCTGGAAGCCAAACGCCTCGGCCTGTTCGTTGTTGCGAGCCAGCAGAGCTTCTATCGCGGTCTTGTGGGTTTCCATGTCTTTGGCCGCACGGTCGACATCAACACCCGCGTCTTCGAGCACTTTCCGAACGATTTCTTCGCTCAGCTTCGTCATTGCCCCAATCAGCGCCGAGTGCGCCTCCTGATATTTGTTCTGATACTTGGCCGCGAGAACCATTTTGGCGGCGTATTGCGAAACACCCCCGAAGATCGGCCAGTCCTTCAGGACAATGCGGAGCTTGCCGTCCTCTTTCGCGATCTTGGCAAGCTCGGGAGCGACCTTCTTGCAGTAGGGGCATTGATAATCGAAATATTCCACGATCGTGAGATCGCCTTGTGGATTTCCGATGGCCGGCACCTCCGGGTCGCGGAGCACGCTTTCCCTGAACGCGTCCTCTCCTTCGCCCCGCGCGCCTGGCGCGAAATTGAGGAGAACTCCCAATGAGAGCACGGATGCGACGGTGGCGCTGATGATCGATTTCTTCATGGTCTGACCTATTTAGGTTGGGAACGGTTGGATGTTGCCGCGGCGTCGTTGAACGCAGCGGACACGGACGAAGTTGAGAGGATTTCGGAGAGGGCGATGCCGTTCGGCGCGGCAGGGCCAAACACGATGTTGAATGGAATTCCGAAACGACCGTGCTGACGCAGAAATTGCGAGATTTCAGCATCCGGCTTTGTCCAGTCGGCACGCATGGGCACGATGTCGGAAGAAAGCCGTTCCGCTACCTCCGGCTTGTTGAGCACGAACGCCTTGTTGATTTTGCAGGTGATGCACCAATCCGCCGTGACGTCCACGAACACGGTGTCGCCGGCGCCGACGAGTTCCTTCAGGTCGCGGTTCGAGAACGTGCGCCAGGGGATCTCGTTCTGAGCGCCGGTTCGAGACTGCGGCGTCGCCAGCGCGAACACCGCCCCGGTCACGGCGACGGCCGTTACCGCAACTGCGACCATTTTTGGATTGGCGCGCTTCGACAGAGCCAGGAAAGCGATCAAGGTCGCGCCGAGAGCGATTGCGAGGCTCTTGTCGGTCACCTCCGCAAGGACGACGAGGAGCCAGCCCGCGCTCGCCAGTAAGGCCAAACCAAATAGCCGCTTCACCTGTATCAGCCACGGCCCTGGCCGGGGTACAACATTCGTCATTGCAGGAAACGCAGCGACGAGCAGATAGGGTGATGCCATCCCGACGCCGAGCGCGGCGAAGATAGCGACAATCTCGACAGTTCCCTGCGAAAGAGCGAAACCGACCGCCGTTCCAACCAACGGTGCTGAACAGGGAGTGGCAAGCAGCGTTGCCACAAACCCGCTCAGGAAATGCGCGGTGGCGGACGTGCCGCCAGCGACACTGCTTACCCGGGTAAGAAAGCCCGACGATACCGGAAGATGGATGAGATCGAACTGGTTGGCCGCGAACAGTACAAGGACGATTGCCATTCCGGCGAGAAACAGCGGCTGTTGGAACTGGATCCCCCATCCGACACTGGCTCCAGCTGCCTTCATTCCCGCGAGCACGCCGGCCAGCAGAAGAAAGGAAACCAGAATGCCAGCGGCGGAGGCCGCGAATCCCCTGCGAATCTGGCTGCGGTTGGCGGTGCTGCCGTTAACAAACGAGAGAAGCTTCAGCGAGAGCACGGGAAACACGCAAGGCATGAGGTTCAGAATGAACCCGCCCGCCAGAGCGATGCCAATGAGCGCGAGAACGCCGCCATGTGAACCGATCGCCGCTCTTGGGTCTAGATTGCCGGTTGGTTTGCCTGCATCGCTTGCCTGCGGTGCAGGTGAAACCGCCAGCACCGCTGCTCCGCCTGACACGATCGTCGCGGTGAGGGAGCGCCCCTGAATGCTCTCGGCGCTCATTCCGGGGAAGTTCACGGTCAGGGTGGCGCGGTTGTCGAGATCGAACGTCACGACCGGCTTGTCGCTGCTCAGCGGCGGATCGCTGTCGATGAACGCATCCGGCTCAAGCAGCGGTTTGGACGAGCCAATCGTTAGCCGCAGGGAGGCAGGGCCGGTTGTCGATCGCTCCACACCGATAACGGAGAGCACTTCCGAGGTCGCGTGAGGCACTCTGGCCCGCCAGCTGTCGATGGTCGCCTCAGAGGAACCGTTCACACCTGGCTGGATCGTGGTGGAAAGCACGCGTTCGTCACGCACGCAGATAGTGCTGCAGGCGTAGACTTCGAGTTTCAGCTGAACCTTGGTCTCGATGGCGGGATCGTGAACCCTGATCTTGACGGGGAACAGAACCTGGTGTGTGTATCCGACCGTCTCAATGCCTTGAATCGAAAGCCGGGACGGCGCCGGCCAGTTCACCTCGGCATGATCGAGGTTTGACGAGCCGGACCAATCGAACTCGGGCGGAAGGCCGGCGTCGCCCGGCGATTTCCAGTAGGTTTTCCAGCCCGGTCCGAGGTCGACACGGACACCGATCCAGGCTTCGCCGGCTTTCGAATCGCCGGTCAGAAGATCAGCCTTGATATCAGGCTTTTGGGTCGCCTCCGCGAACGACTGCCCGTGCGCCGTAGGCGCCATCCAGATCAGCGCGAGCGCGGCAATCGCGCCGTATGCAGAATGGCTCATCGTTGCACCTCGGCTTTACGTGGCATATTCGCCTCGATCGGAGCTGTCGCATGAGCTTCCCGCTCGGATAGAACAACGACTTTGGAGCCCACAGGCACGCGGTTGAACAGGTCGACCACGTCCTGATTCAAAAGCCGGATGCATCCGCTGGAGACATTCTTGCCGATGCTCTCGGGCTCGTTGGTGCCGTGGATGCGGTAGAGCGTGTCCTGGCCGTTCTGGAAGAGATAAAGGGCGCGGGCACCGAGCGGATTTCCGATCCCCCCGGGCATGCCCTGACTGTACTGCTTGAGCTCGGGTTGCCGAGCGACCATGGCGGATGGAGGAGTCCACGTCGGCCATTGCGCCTTGCGGCGGATGTCTGCCGTTCCAGACCATCCGAAGCCGTCGCGGCCCACGCCGACGCCGTAGCGCATGGCGAAGCCGCCATCCTGTACAAGGTAAAGAAACTTGGCATAGGGGTCGACGACGATGGTGCCCGGCGGCTGCGAGGTAGCGTAGCGGACGCGCTGCTTGACGTATTTCGGGTCGATCGTTTCGGCTTCGACTGGTGGGATCCGGACACCGCCATCTGAAAGAGCGGCGTATTGCGGTTGAAGGGGTGGCACAAAGGACGCCTGCTGCAGCGTCGCCTGGTTGCAAGCTGCCACAAGGACGGTCAATCCGGCTGAGCAAATAGCGCGCAGAGACGGATGCGCCACCGCACGGAGTGCGGCTAACGGCGATATCATAATAATTCTCCGGGGATCTATGGACGCAATAAGGGCGTCAGCGCGAAGCTGCCGACGTTATGCGAAGATCCGGGGAGGCCTGTACTGGGGAACGCCGACCCACTGCCTGTGGAGCATCAGGTCGATGAAGGGAGCTGCTCCGCCAGCGGAAGACAGGGGTTCAAGAACGACCTGAGTCGTCGCTTCGAGTGCGACCATGGCGCCCGCGCTGCACGAAGTACCAACGGCACCGGGGACCAGCCGCTGGCAGGGCTTGCTACCTTTGATCGCATTGTTCTTCATGAACACGGTCTGGAATGAAGTCTCCGCCCCCGAAACTCCGCGCGTAGACGGCGGCTGCAGGAGCGATCCACACAGTCCCACCA
>DAIMKE010000031.1:0-15621 GCA_036721875.1 Bradyrhizobium sp.
GACCAGTTGCGCACCCTCATCAACGGCGGCCGGCTCGCGCCGGGCCAGCGCCTGCCGTCGAGCCGGCAGCTCGCGCAATCGCTCGACGTGTCGCGCAACACGGTTTCGTTTGCGATCGAGCAACTGGCGGCGGAAGGTTATCTCACTCTCTCCGCCGGGCGGCGTCCGGCGGTGGCCGAGGGCGTCGCGCTCGATCGCCGCAAGGTGTCATCGCGGCCCAGCGCCGGCGGCAGGGTGAACCTGTCGCCCTGGGCGCGCAGCCTGCAACGGTCGATCTGGCCGCCGATACACAAAGGGCAGCCCCGCCCGTTTCAGCCGGGACTGGCCGATGAACGCGAGTTTCCGCACGATCTGTGGAGCCGTTGCCTGCGGCGCGCGGCACGCAACGCCTTGTCGCGCCGGGATCGCTCCATCAACCATCCGCCACTGCAGGAAGCGCTGCTGGCGCATCTTTCGGCTCATCGCGGCATCAAGGCCAAGCCGCAGCAGATCCTGATCGTGCCGACGGCGCAGGCCGGTATCGCGCTGGTCGCCGCCGCGTTGCTCGAACCCGGCGATCACGCCTGGGCCGAAAGCCCGGGCTATGGCGGCGCCTATGTCGCCTTCAAGGCCGCCGGCGCCATCGTCTCCACGATGCCGCTCGACGAACAGGGCATGACGATAGGCTCCCGAAAGGATGCGCCACGGGTCATCTTCGTTACTCCGTCGCATCAGTACCCGACGGGGCGGCTGATGCCGATCGGCCGCCGCCTCGAACTGCTTCGCTATGCGGAGGCCGTCGGCGCCTGCATCATCGAGGACGACTATGACGGCGAATTTCACTACGAGGCGCGCCCGGTGGCCGCGCTGCAGGGGCTGGCGCCGTCGCCGCGCATCTTCTATCTCGGCACCTTTTCGAAAGCGACCTATGCGGACATCCGCCTCGGCTATGTCGTGGTGCCGGAAGCGCAGGTCTACATCTTCGAACTGGCGCAGCGCCACATGGGAATGCTGACGTCGATCACGATGCAGGATGCGCTCGCCGAATTCATCGGCGCGGGAGCCTATCTCGGTCACATCAGACGGATGACGCGCCTCTACAAGGGACGGCGCGACCGAATGCTGCAGGCGCTCGCCAGCGAAGCCGGCGACCGGCTCACAGTCGAAGCCCCGGCCGGAGGGATGCAATTGCTGGCGCGGTGTCACGGCGCGAGCGACGATCAAAAATTGGCGGCACGGCTGCTCGAAGCCGGCGTCGTCAGCCGCGCGCTGTCGATCATGACGTATCACAGGAGCAACGAGCAAGGCCTGTTTCTCGGCTTCGCCGCGTGGAACGAGAAGGAGATCGACCGCGCCGCGCGCGTGCTCGGACGGATTGTGCGCTAGACTAGGGCCGCAGCCGCTGATCGGCTTCCCGATATTCCGCGATCGTGCGCCCGATCATCTCGTCGACGGAAAGAATCTCGCTCACGCCCGACGTGGAATGCCCCGCGCTCCAGATATCCTTCCAGCGCTTCGGGCGGTTTTCACGCGCGCCGATGTCGATGTCCTTGCCGATGTCGATTGCGCCACGCTCGGGCAGGTCGTCGGGATCGAGACCGGCCGCCTCGATCGAGGGCCGCAGCATGTTGGTCTGCAATCCCGTGAATGCCTTGGTCAGCAGGATGTCGTCGGCGCTGCTGGCGACGAGCATCGCCCGGTAGCGCTCATCGGCCATGCTCTCGCGGGTCGCAATGAACTTGGTGCCCATATAGGCGAGGTCGCAGCCGAGCGCCTGCGCCGCGCGCAAGGCGTGGCCATCGGCAATGCCGCCGGCGAGCACCAGCGGTCCGTCGAAGAACGCCCGCACCGCGCGCACGAACACGAAGGGGTTGAGCCAGCCGGTCTGGCCGCCCGCGCCTGCCGTCAGCAGCACCAGCCCGTCGGCGCCGGCCGCCACCGCCCGTTCGGCGTGGCGGATCGAGGCGACATCGGCGAAAACAAGCGCGCCGGCATCGTGCAACGGATCGAGCACCGGTGCCGGCGATCCCACCGAGGTAATGACCATCTCGGGCTTGTGCCGCAGCAATACCTGCAGGTCCTGCTCCAACCGTGCGTTGGAGCGATGCACGATCAGGTTCGCGCAGATCGGCGCGGCGCGCTTGCCGCTTGCGTCCGAATGAATCTGCAAGCGGCCCTCGATCTCGCCGAGCCATTCATCGAGTTGTTCGGGGCTGCGGCAGTTCACCGTCGGGAATGAACCAATCACTCCGTTGCGGCATGCGGCTACCATGAGCTCGACGCCGGAGACGAGAAACATCGGCGCTGCAATCAACGGCAGGCTGAGACGTTCATTGAAACGCGAAAGAACATGGGTTGTTTGCATCATGCCGGCTTGAGCAGCTTCCTCGTTGTGCTAGCGTTGATTGAAGAGATATTGGCACAGGCGAAGGCCAACTACAAAAGTTTCGGGAGGAAGAGAAAATGGGCAATCCGCTCTACGCGTATCCGGCGACGTGCGAACAGACGTTGCGCGCGCTGGCGCGCTACCCTGCGCGCACCGCGTTCAGCTGGCCGGGCGGATCGATGACCTATCAGGGCGCGACCGACATGATCGGTCGCATCCAGGCCGTGTTCATGCAACTGGGCTTTCCGCCCGGCACCCGCGTCGCCTTCCTGACCGCCAACCGCGCCGACACCTGGTGCGCCGGCGTCGCCGCGCAATTGTCGCGACTGGCGATCACCTGGCTGCATCCGCTGGGTTCCCTGGACGACCAGTTGTTCCAGCTCGAGGATTCCGAAGCGCAGATGCTGGTTGTCGACGGCGTGACGTTCCTCGATCGTGGCGGCGAACTCGCCGCCAGGGCATCGAGCCTGAAAACCGTCTTCACGCTCGGCCCGGCCGATTACGGCGCCGATCTGCTGCAGGCGATCGAGGCGGCCGGCAGCGCCACAGCGCGCAATTTCGCCCGCCTGGACGATATCGCGACGCTGAACTACACCGGCGGCACGACCGGCAAATCCAAGGGCGCGCTGCGCCATCAGCGCGAACTCGGCAGTTCCACCAGCGCGATCCTGGCCGATTTCGAAATTCCGGAAACTCCGAGCTACCTGACGGTGGCGCCGATCAGCCACGTCGCCGGAACAAAAGTGCTGCCGACGCTGATGCGCGGCGGCACCGTGCACATGCTGAAGGGTTTCGACCCCGAGGCCGTGTTCAAGACGATCGAGCGCGAGCGCATCAATTTCACGCTGCTGGTGCCGACGATGATCTACGTCATGCTCGATCATCCCACGCTCGACAAGACCGATCTCTCCTCGCTCGACCTCTTGCTGTACGGCGCATCGGCGATGTCGCCGAGCCGGCTGGTCGAAGGCATCGAGCGGATCGGGCCGGTGTTCTCGCAGCTCTACGGACAGACCGAATGCTATCCGGTGTCGGTGCTGCGCAAGGCGGACCACGATCCCAAAACGCCGGAACTGTTTTTGTCCTGCGGCTTCCCGATCGCGTCCTGCCAGGTCAAGATCCTGGACCATGACGACCAGGAAGTCGCGACCGGCGAGGCCGGCGAGATCTGCGTGCGCGCGAGCCATGTGATGGCGGAATACTGGAAGCGGCCGGACATCACGGCGGAGACGCTGCGGAGCGGCTGGCTGCACACCGGCGATATCGCGCGCAAGGACGAGCGCGGCTACATGTTCATCCTCGACCGCAAGAAGGACATGATCGTCTCCGGCGGCTTCAACATCTTTCCGCGCGAAGTCGAGGATGTGCTGTCGCAGCATGCCGATGTCGCGATGGTCGCCGTGGTCGGCGTGCCCGACGACAAATGGGGCGAGGCAGTTACCGCCGTGATCGTGGCCCGCGAAGGCGCGCGGCCGAATGCGGATGAACTGATCAATCTCGTCAAGGCGAAGAAGGGCTCGGCGCACGCGCCCAAACACATCAAGTTCGTCAGCGAGCTGCCGATGACCGGCGTCGGCAAGATCGACAAGAAGGTGCTGAAGGCAGGCTTCTGGACCGGCCGCGACCGGATGGTGGGGTAGCGGCCAGCGCGACCTCACGCCAGCAATTGATCGACCTGGTCGCGCAACTGGTCCTGGTGATACGGCTTCGCCAGCCGCGGCAGGTCGAGCTGCGGTGCCTTCGGGCAGTTCCGCATAGCCCGTGGCCAGCAGGACCGGAAGCGACGGGCGTACCTCGCGCGACGCCGCGACCAGCTCGAGCCCGGTCATCCCGGGCATCATATGGTCCGTCACCATCAGGTCGATCGGCTGTTCGCTGCGGAGGATATCGAGCGCGTGCCGGCCGGAATTGGCGCCGATCACCCGGTGGCCGAGATCCTCGAGCATTTCGGTGGTCGACATCGCAATCAATGGATCGTCGTCGACAAACAGGATGATCGCCGAGCGCTTGACCTTTTGAACGGCAGGCGCAGCACTTTCCGCTTCAGGCGCGGAGCTCGCAACGGGCAGCACCAGGGTCGCGCAGGTTCCCTTGCCAACCTTGCTGGTCAGTTGCAGCGCGCCGCCGAGCTGAACCGCAAGCCCGTGCACCATCGACAGTCCGAGGCCTGTGCCCTTCCCGAGCGGTTTGGACGAGAAGAACGGTTCGATCGCCCGCTTCAGCACGTCAGGCGACATGCCGGTCCCGGTATCGGCCACCGACAGCTTGAGATACCGGCCCGGTGACAACATCGGATCGCGCGTGGCCTCGTACTCCATCACCTTGATATCGATCCGCCCGCCGTCCGCCATCGCGTCGCGCGCGTTGATCGCGAGGTTGAGGATCGCAAGCTCGAGCTGGTTGGCGTCGATCCGCGCCGGCGGCAGGCCTTCGGCGATATCGAGCCGCAACGCCACACGGGGCCCAAGCGAGCGTTCGAGCAGGTCGACCATGCCTTCGACCAGGGTCCGCATATCGACCGAGACCGCGCGCAAATCCTGCTGGCGCGCGAAGGCCAGCAGGCGCTGGGTCAGCGACGCGCCGCGTTCCGCGCCCTGTATCGCACCGTCGACCAGCCGCTTCAGGCGTGGATCGTCCGGGATGCGCCGGCGCAACAGATCGAGATTGCCCATGACAGCCATCAATAGATTGTTGAAGTCGTGCGCGACGCCGCCGGTGAGCTGGCCGATGGTCTCCATCTTCTGGGCCTGTCGCAGTTGCTCCTGTGCCTGCTCGCGGGCGGCGACCTCCTTCAACAGCTCGGCCGAACGCTGTTCGACGCGCTGCTCGAGCGTTGCGGTCAATTCCGCCAGCGCGGTACGTTCGGCCGCCAGTTGGGCGAGCAAGGTTTCGCGCTCGATCTCGGCCGTCTTGCGGGCAGTGATATCGGAGCAAACGCCGACCAGCGACTTGATGCTGCCGTCGGGCCGATATACCGGGCGGCCACGCACGTCGGCCCAGTGCAGCGAACCGTCGGGCCAGATATTGCGGAACTCGATATTATAGTCGTGCCCCTCCTCGACGGTTCGCGTGACGCTTTCATCGCGGCGCGCGCGATCGTCGGGATGGACTGCGCGCTCCAGGTCCTGATACGTGAACGGTCCCTCCGCATCGCGTCCAAACGCGGATTTGCAGGATGCCGAGGCTTCAAAACGGAGGTCGGGCAGATGCAGCTCCCAGTTGCCGAGTTGCCCGGCCTTGAGCGCGGTTTGCAGCAGCTGGCCGCTTTCGGTCAGATCGCGAAGGATCGCGCGCGCCTCATATTGCCTGCGCCTTCCGCGCACCGCGGAGCCGACGATGCTGACGAGCGTGGTCGGATGAAACGGCCGCTCGAGGAAGGTGACGTTGCCGAGCGCCTGCCCGACACGCGCGGCGTCCGGATTGCGCTCCGGACCGCCGCCCTGATGCGTCAGCAGCACGATCGGAAAATCCGACCAGGGCGGTTGACCATTGAGCCAATGCACGAGGTCGCGCAGGTCGGCCGTCTTGATCGCCTCGTCCGCGATCACGGCAAGACCGGCACCGCTCTCGATCTCTCGCACAAGCGCGGCGAGATCGCCGCAGGCTTGCGCGTGGAAACCCGCTTCCTGGATCAAGGCGGCGGCGACGGATGCGTCACGACCTCTGGGCGCCAGAATGACAGCCCGCTCGGATGAGGGACCGGCCCTCACGAGAGTGGCTCGTCCAGCAGGGGTTTGCCTGCCCCGACATACTCGGGAACACCGCGCAGCACACCCTGGAATCCGATGAGCGGGCCACCGACGGTGAGACCCCGGTTGTCGATGCGATATTCACGGATCGTGGATTCATGCGCGCCGGTTCGCTTCTTGATGATCGACATGGCGCGGCGCACCGTGCCGAGCGCCTCGAAATAGCGCAGCAGGATCACGGTATCCGCTAGATACGTTACGTCGACCGGCGCCTTCATGTCGCCGACCAATCCGTGCTGGGCGACCGTCATGAAAGTCGCCGCGCCCTGGCGGTTGAGATACTGCAGCAGTTCGTGCACGTGCAGGATCAACGAATTCTCCTCAGGCATTGCCGCCTGATAGCCGTTGAGACTGTCGATCAGCACGGTCTTGACTTGATTCTCGTCAACCATCTTGCGAACGCGATGCGCGAATTCGCCGGGAGAAAGCTCGGCGGCGTCGACCTGCTCGATGAACAGGCTGCCGCTCCGCTGCATGGCCTGGAGATCGATGCCGAGACCTATCATGCGATCAAACAGGAGACCCAATTCTTCGTCGAACACGAAAAAGACTGTCTTTTCGCCCCGCGCAACCGCGGCAACGAGAAACACGATGGCGAGGTGGGATTTGCCGGTGCCCGCCGGCCCGAGAATCAGCGTGCTCGATCCGCTCTCGATACCGCCGCCCAGCAGCTGATCCAGTTCGGCGATGCCGCTCGACATCACCCGTCGGGCGTAGCGCGAACGATGCTCCGACGCCACCAGCCGCGGGAACACGTTCAGCCCACCGGTGGTGATCGTGACGTCATGGAAGCCGCCGCGAAATTTTACGCCTCGATATTTGATGACGCGCGCACGCCGCCGCTCTGCGCCATACGCCGGCGCCAGTTCCTCGAGCCGCAGCACACCGTGCGCCACGCTGTGGATGGTCTTGTCGCCGACGTCAGACGTCATGTCGTCGAGCAGAAGCACTGTGGCGCCCAAATTCGCGAAATAGTGCTTGATCGCCAGAATCTGCCGCCGATACCGCAGCGAGCTTTGCGCGAGCAACCTGATCTCGGAAAGGCTGTCCAGCACTACCCGGCTCGGCTGCACGCGATCGACGGCTGCAAAAATCTGCTTGGTGGTTTCGCCGAGCTCGAGATCTGACGAATAGAGCAGGCTCTGCTGCTGCTCGGAGTCGAGCAGGCTCTCGGGCGGCAGCAACTCGAACACGACGATCCGCTCGTCCAGCGACCAGCCGTGGGAGGCGGCGCCAAGCCGCAACTCCTTTTCGGTTTCGGACAACGTGATGTAAAGGCACTTCTCGCCGGCCTTTGCGCCCTCCATCAGGAACTGCAGCGCGATCGTCGTTTTTCCTGTCCCGGGGTCACCCTCGACCAGGAACATATGTTCCCGTGTGAAGCCGCCGCTCAGGATGTCGTCGAGACCCCAGATGCCGCTCTTCGCCTTTTCCTCGCCCGACTCGACCAAAATTCATCTCCCAAACCATGGCCAACTCGCCATGCCTTCAGGAGGTTCCCCAAACCTGGAACTATTTTCGGGAAAGAGTCCGAGACGACGCGACCTCGTACCGGATCGCGCCGCAGGCGCAGCCGCTCAGCGCGCGCTGCTGGCTACCTCAGCCGGCCATGCGCTCCTCGGCCGGCGCCTTCTTCGACTTGTCGAAATTGTTCGGGACCTCGATATCGACCTCCAGCGTCGAAACGGTCTTGCCCCGCTCCAGCTTGACGATGACCTTGTCGGGATCGAGCACCACGTGCTTCGCCACCACGGCGAGGATCTCCTCCCGCAGCGTGCCCAATAGGTCGGACTGGCCGAGCAGCCCGCGCTCATGCGCCAGCAGAATCTGCAGCCGTTCCCGGGCGACGGGGGCGGATGCATTGCGGCCGCGAAACAGCCGCAGCAAATTCATGCTCATGCAGCTCTCCGTCCCAGCAGCCGGTTCATGAAGCCCTTGCGCTCCGTCGGCACCACCATTGCGACCTCCTCGCCCATCAGGCGGCGCGAGGCGTCGACATAGGCGCGCGCCGGTGCGCTCTCGGCGTTGTTGAGCGTCACGGGGGTGCCGACGTTCGATGCCTTGAGCACGTCCTGGCTCTCGGGGATGATGCCGAGCAGCGGCGTTGCCAGGATTTCGAGGATGTCGTCGATCGTGAGCATCTCGCCGCGCGCGGCGCGCGCCGGATCGTACCGGGTGATCAGCACGTGCTTCTCCACGCGCTCGCCCCGCTCCGCCCGCACGGTTTTCGAATCCAGCATGCCGATGATGCGATCGGAGTCCCGTACCGAGGAGACCTCGGGATTGGTGACGATGATGGCTTCGTCCGCATAGCGCATGGCGAGCGTCGCGCCGCGCTCGATGCCGGCTGGGCTGTCGCACAGGATCCAGTCATACCGGCTCTTGAGCTCTGCGATGACGCGGCCCACGCCCTCGTCGGTGAGCGCGTCCTTGTCCCGGGTTTGCGACGCCGGCAACAGCCAGAGGTTCTCCAGGCGCTTGTCGCGGATCAGGGCCTGCGGCAGCTTGGCGACACCCTGCACCACGTTGATGAGGTCGAACACCACGCGGCGTTCGGCGCCCATCACGAGATCGAGGTTGCGCAGACCGACGTCGAAGTCGACCACCACGACGGATTGTCCGCCTTGCGCGAGCGCCGCGCCGAGCGCCGCAGTGGTGGTGGTCTTTCCAACGCCACCCTTGCCGGATGTGACGACCAGTACCTTGGCCATACTCGATCTCCTTAGCCGATTAATTCAGCGGGGTAATTTTCATGGTGTCGCCCTGCAGCCAGGCTTGCGCAGGGCGGTTGCGAATCGCGTCGTCGATTTCTTCTGCAGTCTGGTAGTAGCCGTCGATGGCGAGCAGTTCCGCCTCGATCTTCTGGCAATAAATTCGCGCGGAGGAATTGCCGTTGACCCCGGCCATCGCACGGCCGCGCAGCGTACCGTAGATGTGGATCGATCCGCCGGCGACGATCTCGGCGCCGGACCCGACCGAGCCCAGCACCGTGACGTCGCCATCGGCGAATACGATCGACTGGCCCGAACGCACGGGTTCAGCAAGCAGTAGCGAGGTCGGCTTCGGCCTGGGTTCGGGCTCCACCTTTTGCGCCGGTTCGTTTCGCGTGATGACGCAGGCACGGCCACCGGTCAGCAAGGGCGGCATGTTCGGCCCGAGGCGCTCTTCGTCGACGCCCTCGATGCCGAGGACGCGAACATTGCGCTCACTGAGGCTGCCGAGGAGATGGGCGATCGCCGAGCCGCTCAGGTCGACGGCGGCGAGGTCGAGCACGATCGGCTTGCCGACGAAAAAGCCGGGCGAACGCGCCAGGGTGGCGTCGATCTCGGCAAGCCATTCCACGATCGGCACGACGGGGCTGAATACGAACGCGACATAGGAGCGACCACGCAGCCGGACCATTTGACGCGGTGGATCAGCTCGGACGTCCATGATTTTTCGACTCGCCTTTCTTATTGAATTGTTAAGAACACAGAACTTGGTTAACGAGTAATTAACGCCCCGAAGCCCTCCGATGAGACGAAAAACCGATCGAGGAGCGGGGAATTTGGCGCATTTGCGGCCAATTCTTGCGTGCGGCGTGTCAATCCACGCTAAGTCGTTGCCACCATGGGTGGAGTTCCAGCATGGCTAACAAGTCGTCAACTTACTTTCGTCACGTTTCCGACCTAAAACAGTCTTCGCGCAGTTCCAACAAAACTCGGTGATAATTTGTCAGAGGGGCGACCTGACAAGGCAAATCACTTCCGTTTTTTGGGCGGGCAGTTGCCAAAGGGCAGGCAATGGAAGCGATGGGGATCGTGCGGTTTCGCGATGTGATCTCGCAGTCGGGTCTCGCCGGGATGGGCGGGGCCGGACAGTTTGATTCAAACGTTCGGACCCAACTTAACAAATGGTGGAGTGCTGGCGCGGCTTTTCCGCGCGCTGACTCCATCGCGTGAGGCATTTTGCGGTACGGTCGCGGCCGTCCGGACATTCAGCATTCGGGCAACAGCCAGGTGCCATGAGGAGTAAGTATGAGTAGCGTGAGTGAGCAGGACCATCTCAGCCCCCGCGACCCGCTCTATTATGCACCGCGCTTGCTGCGCGAGCGATCGGCCTCGCTCCGGGAATCCGATCCCTCGACGTCGCTTACCCGCACTCCGACGAACCACAGTTCCCGGCTCGAAAACGCCGTCTCCGACGCGTTGCGGCATCCCCTGGATCCCGAATTGATGCGAGAGCCGCAGGAGGAGAAGGCGTTGTGGAGCGTCGCCGCGCGCTTCGCGGCGGCGATCGGCGTTGCGGCCGTCGTGGCGCTGTTCTTCGTGATCGTGGTGCCGGGCGCCCGCCAGGGGAGCGATGGCGAAGCATCGACCGCTGTCGGGCTCGCGCAATCGATCAGGGCCGCGCTGTTCCAGTCCGAGAGCACGCCGAAGCCTGCAATCGCCGACTTCCAGGCGATTCTCGCATCGACTCCGCCGGACGCTCCGTCGGCTTCAGACCCGCAGGGACAGCTGCTCCAGCAGTTCATGCAGTGGCGCGAGAAGCCCGATCCGGCAGCGCCGCAGCGTACCAATCCATGATCCAATCCGGCGGGCGTAAAAGACGTCCGCCCGCGATCCAGTTCCCCAGGAGTTTGCCATGACCTCGTATCGGATCGCCTTGCTGGCCGGAGCCCTCTTTCTTGGCATGGGTGGCGGCGCCCGCGCCGCGGGTGAAATCAACATCGTGCGTGACCTGGCGGGTCGCGTCGGACCGGTGATCGGATCGGCGCAGGCCTGCCGCGACATCGCGCGCCCGCGCATCCAGGCTATCGTCGACAAGTTCTCGCTGGTGATCCGGGAAGCCTCGACGAACGAGGCCGAGCGTTCCGACCTCACGCAGGTGTTCGATCGCAGCGTCACCGACGGCCGCCTCGCGGTCTCGTCGGGAAGGATGGATTGCGGCCGCGCCGACCGCCAGCTTGCCGATCTCGAACGGTCGATCTCCGGACCCAGCCTGTCCAGCGTCATCGGCCCCTCCAGCGCCAACGCCGCAACCGCAGCGCAAGCGGCAACCGCGCCGACGGCCCCGGTTCCGCCGACCCTGACCGGACCCTTCCCGCGCGGCGTCACGGACAAGGAAATCCGCTTTGGCATCGCAGCCCCGTTCTCCGGATCCGCCAGAGAGCTGGGACGGCAGATGAAGCTCGGAATCGACACCGCCTTCAGTCGCGTCAACGATGCCGGCGGCATCGATGGCCGAATGCTCAAGCTGCATGCCGCCGACGACGGCTACGAGCCGTCGCGCACGCCTGAAGCCATGAGGCAGCTCTACGAAAAGGACCAGGTGTTCGGCATCATCGGCAATGTCGGCACGCCGACGGCGGCGGTGGCGGTGCCTTACTCGCTCGAGCGCAAGATGCTGTTCTTCGGCGCCTTCACCGGCGCCAACATCCTGCGCAACGATCCGCCCGATCGTTACGTATTCAACTATCGCGCAAGCTATGTTCAGGAAACCGACGCGGTCGTTCGTTACCTGGTCAAGATTCGCCGGCTGCAGCCGCGGCAGATCGCTGTCTTCGCGCAGCAGGATTCCTACGGCGACGCCGGATTTGCCGGCGTGTCGAAGGCGTTTCGCGCCATGGGCGCGAACGACGGCGCCATTCTCCGGCTCGGCTACGCGCGAAACACCGTCGACGTGGACGCGGCCGTCAACGAGCTGAAGCTGCAGAAGACGCCGATCAAGGCGATCGTCATGGTGGCGACCTACCGGGCCGCGGCAAAGTTCATCGAGAAGACCCGCGATCTCTATCCCGGCATGATCTACACCAACGTCTCCTTCGTCGGCTCGACGGCGCTGGCTGAGGAACTGAAGCTTCTGGGCGCGCGCTACACCAACGGCGTCATCGTGACCCAGGTGGTGCCGGCGGTGTCGGGCTATTCGTCGGCGGTGCTGGAATACAAGAATGCGCTGGCGAAGTATTTTCCCGGCGAGGCGCCCGACTACGTTTCGCTCGAGGGCTACGTCGCCGCCAACGTGCTGATC
Source organism: Bradyrhizobium sp. (assembly GCA_036721875.1). Classification (GTDB taxonomy): domain Bacteria; phylum Pseudomonadota; class Alphaproteobacteria; order Rhizobiales; family Xanthobacteraceae; genus Bradyrhizobium. The sequence continues at coordinate 12,124 of DAIMKE010000031.1, forward strand.
CAGGCGCTCAGGAAGACAGGGCCCCAGCTCGATACGGAGAAACTCATCGACGTGCTCGAGAACACGCGCAATCTCGACCTCGGTCTGGGAACCCAGCTCGGATTCGGCCGCTCCGAGCACCAGGCCTCGAACAAGGTATGGGGCACGGCGCTCGACGAGAGCGGACGCTATCAACCGCTCGAGCTGGAATGATTGAACGATTGAATCGCTGAATGAATAGCGCAGGGCCGCCCGACAAGGACGGCCTTGCGTCCGTGATGCGCATTTCAGGATTTTACGGCCGTTAGGCCCCGACATTTTGTGACCATGACCCCTCAACCCCAAAAACTGTATCAAGAGTTGTGTAGTGAAGTCTTTTGTGTATCTGCGTTGGACTGCGTTCCTATTTAGCTTCTTTCTTTCAATCGCTGCCGAAGCAGCCCCGGGCGACAAAGCCGACCTCGTACGCGACCTCGCGGGGAGGGTGGGCCCGGTCATTGGCTCGGCGCTGGCCTGCCCCGACATCGCGCGGCCTCGGGTTCAAACGATCGTGGAGAAGTTCGCGGCCGTGATCAGGGAAGCCTCGGCCAACGAGGCCCAGCGATCCGACCTCGCGCAATCGTTTGATCGCAGCGTGGCGGAGGGCCGCGCCACGGTCATGTCGGGCAGAATGGACTGCCAGCAGGCGGACCGCCGGCTCGCCGATCTCGAGCAGTCGCTCGGCCAGCCCGGTCCAGCGCCGGCCCAGGCCGCCGCACCTTCCATGACCACACCGGCGTTCGCCGCAACGGCGTCAACCGCTGCCTTCCCTGCTGCTACGGCAACTGCGGTTCGCGGCGTCACCGATCGTGAAATCCGGTTCGGAATCACGGCGGCCTTTACCGGCCCGGTCAAGGAACGCGGCCGCCAGATGAAGCTCGGAATCGAGACGGCTTTCAACCGCGTCAACGATGCCGGCGGTGTCTCAGGGCGAATGCTCCGGATCATCGCCGCCGACGACGGCAACGAGCCGACCCGGACCCGCGAAGCCGTCAGGCAGCTCTACGAGAAGGACCAGGTCTTCGGCATCATCGGCAGCATCGGCACGGCGACCGCGGCCGCTGCGGTCCCCTATCTGCTCGAACGGCGGATGCTGTTCTTCGGCGCCTACACCGGCGGCAATGTCGTGCGCCGCGATCCGCCCGACCGCTACGTGTTCAACTACCGCCCGAGCTATGCCGAGGAAGCCGACGCCGCGGTGCGCTATCTGGTGAAGATACGCCGTATCCCGGTCAGGCAGATCGCCGTGTTTGCCCAGACCGACGATCTCGGGGATGCCGGCTACGCGGGCGTCGCCAGGGCATATCGCGCGATGGGCATCAACGACAGCGCCATCCTGCGCCTCAGCTACGCACGCAACACCATCGACGTCGACGATGCCGTCAATCTCCTGAAGGTGCAGAAGGTGCCGGTGCGGGCGATCATCATGGCGGCGTCGTACCGGGCTGCCGCCAAGTTCATCGAGAAGACACGGGCGCTCTATCCCGAGATGATCTTCAGCAGCATCTCCGGCGTCGGTGCCACCGCGCTCGCGGACGAATTGAAGCTGCTCGGGCCGCGCTACACCAGCGGCGTGATCGTGACGCAAGTAGTGCCGGCGGTTTCCGGCTTTTCCAGCGCCGTGCTCGACTACAAGAATGCGCTGGCCAAGTATTTTCCCGGCGAGGCGCCTGATTACGCGTCGATGGAAGGTTTCGTGGCGGCCAACATCCTGATCGATGCGCTGAAACGCGCCGGTCCGCAGCTCGACACCGAACGCCTGGTCGACACGCTGGAGAGCACGCGCAATCTCGATCTCGGACTAGGCGTGCCGCTCAGCTTCGGCCGCTCCGATCACCAGGCCTCGCACAAGATCTGGGGCACCGCGCTCGACGAGGCCGGACGCTTCCAGCCGGTCGAACTGGAATGACGATGACGCGGCCGGTCACGCCCAGGCCGCCCGCGCTCAGCGTTTCTCGATCACGAGCGTCTGAATGGCGCGGCCGAAATAGCCGCGCTCGTCGGCGAGCCTTGCCATCGCAAGGCCCGCGCCGTCGGGACCGATCCAGGACTCCGCATCGAGCAGGATCCAGTCGCCCTCCGGCTGCCGCGAGAAATTCACGGTCAGGTCGGCGTTGAGAAACGTCCAGTGACGGAAATCCAGCACCGACGCAGTGCCGTTGCAGAAATCCGCGGCTGCCATCGCCCGCATCGCCTGCGACATCGGTGAACCCTGAACGATCGGCCGGTCGACTCGATACCAGATCGCGCCGGGACCCGGCTCACCGAACCGGCCACGGGCGGCGCGCAGCGACATCCCGGTCACGAACGGACTGGAGGAATAATCCGCGGGCTCGACGCGCGACTGGTCCGGCCCGGGGAGTTCGACCTTCTCGATCGCAGCCTCCGGCGGCAGCTCGTTGCCCTGCACCTTGATCTTGAGCACGGTCGCGCCGACCACGACGATACCGTCGGATAGCAGCCTGACGGCGCAGAGCTGGATCTTGCGGCCCTCGCGCAGGACCTCGCTCTCGATCGTCAACGGCGCCACCGGGACCGGACGCATCAGGTCGACGGTCACGCGCGCGACCCGCATCGGGCCCTGGGTCGGAATTTTCTCCGCGGCCCATACCACCAGCGCCGCCGGCGGCGAACCGTGCTGCATGCTGGGGTGCCAGGGACCGGCGGCATAGGGACTGGTGTCGACGTCGTTGCCGTCAACGCGAAAGATGGCTTCCATCAACGAGGGATCCTGTCGGAGGGCGGGAGGTGCTTCTTGCCTACTTCGACCGCGGGAGTCGAGGCCGCGGCGAGCCAGACCGACGTGCGCCGTTCGCATCGGTGTCGGGGCGGCAGGACCTCCTCAAATGAGCGGCTGCTCAAATGAACGCCATGCCGCCGTTGAGGACGATGGTCTGACCGGTCATGTAGCTGTTGCCGAGCACCATCGCCACGGCTTGCGCGACTTCGTCGGCCTGCCCCATGCGGCCGAGCGGAATGTTGCGGGCGAGATCGGTGCGCCCCCGCATCATGTCGGTCTCGATCAGCGACGGCGCCACGGCGTTGACGGTGATTCCCTCCTTGACCAGACGCGCCGCATAGCCGCGCGTCAGACCTTCCATGCCGGCCTTGGAGGCGTTGTAGTGCACGCCGATGGCGCCGGCGCCGCGCGCCGCGCCTGAGGAGATATTGACGATGCGGCCCCATTTGCGCGCCCGCATCGCCGGCAGCACGGCCTGCGTACACAGGAACGCCGATTTCAGGTTGACCGCGATGGTGCGGTCGAAATCGTCTTCGGTGAGATCGTCGATGCCGCGCACCATCGCGACGCCCGCATTGTTGACGAGAATGTCGATCGGACCGAGCGAGGCCGCGACCTGCTCGACCATCGCCTTGACGGCTGCAGCCTGCGAGACGTCGGCCGCGACCGCAACGGCACGGCCACCGGCGGCCTCGATCCTGGCGACGACGGCTTCGGCATCGTCGGCACGCTCGCTGTAG
>DAIMKE010000032.1:0-15513 GCA_036721875.1 Bradyrhizobium sp.
AGCCGGAGCCATCGGATTTCACCAGCTTCTGCTCGCGGATCGGTTCACCTGCGATGAACGGCGAACGTGCGATCGAGCCGGTGAATTCCTTGACGGCGTCTGCCTTGCTGGCACGGCTGATGAAATTGCCTGAGGTGGCCTGCGGCCAGGCCTGCCATTGCAGGTCATCCGGCTTGACCGACTGGCCGAGACCGATGTCGGCTTTGGCGACCAGGATGTCGACCGTGGGAATCTGCGCGACCGGCGCCGGCGCGGGCGCTTCGCGGGACCCGCTGGCAAGATAAGCTGCAAGGCCACCGGCGCCGAGTGCGATGCTCAAGACGACAATACGTGCCCTATTCATACGCTTCACTTTCCACATTACGCCGCGACGCTTCTGTCGCCGTGATCGGAGTTGACCAGCTATTCGTCAAAGCATGGTTAATGAGGCGTGTGTAAATTGCCTTAACGATGCATTACCGCTGGCTGCTGTCGCCCGGCGGCCGCCTTCGCAGTGGGATTTCCCGTTCGCAGCAACGAGCACGCCGGGGCGAGCAGCGGCGGAATCAATCCGCGCTGCGACGACCGGCGCGGTCACGAACAGCTTTGGACAATGTGATCGCCCGCGCTCGCGGGATGATGGCGCGGCGTTCAGTCCGGCCGGTTGAGCGCTGCGACCGGGACGGTCGCCCTGCTGCCGGGCGGCCGCGAATTGTCCTTGTCCCTGCGGCTCAGCATCTCCCGAAGATAGGCGACGTTGGTGGTCGCCTCGTCGGCTGGCAGATCGCCCTTGGCGATGGTCTCGGCTTCCGCAAAGCGGCCCTGCAGCCCGACCACCAGTGCGAGGTTCTGGCGGACTCGGCCGTCGGCCTTCGGGTTGGCATAGGCGCGCCGCAGCGTCGTCTCGGCCTGAGGCAGTTCGCGCGTCAGCATGTAGGAGAGGCCGAAGTTGGACAACACCGACGGTTCGTCCGGAACAATCTTCAGCGCGGACTCATAGTAGCGGCGGGCTTCACTATGCTTGCCCATCTTGTCGAGCGTGGTGCCCTGCACCGACAGAATGCGCCAGTCGGGATTGGAGGGCGTGTGCGCGCGGGCGAGCACATCGAAGGCTGCCTGCGAGTTGCCGTTGTCGGCGAGCGCGCGGCCGTAGGCCGCCAGCAGCGTCTTGTTGCCGGGATGGGCGATGGTGGCCTGTTCGAGCACGGCGGCGGCCTGTTGGCGCTGCCCGGAGGCACGCAGCGCCTGCCCGTAAGCCAATGCCGCCTCGGCGTCCTTGGGATTGGCACGATAGCGCTCGCCGTAGACATCAACCGCGCGGCGCGGATCGTCGGACGTGGCTTGCGCCTTCGAAGACGTCAGCGCGCCCGTCACGTCTGACATGGTCTGGCAGCCACCAAGGCCTGCGGCGAGAACCGCCGTCACGGCTGCGGAGCTGAGGAACCGGGCAAGAGCCGCGGTGGGAAATCTGGCCTGGCTGGGCTGTCGACGCATGGCACTTCAACTCTTGCATATCTGGCGAAAGGAGCCGAACGCGCGATCAATAGACTGTTAACCCTAACGGCCGGTTAATCGGACGTGCTATGCCATCGGCAGGACCACCCTGCCCGTCCCCATCCGCGAGACACGCATGCAATCCCCGTTCGAAACTGCGCCGGCCGATGCCATCCCGATTATTTTTGTGACCAGGTCGACCTGGGACGCGGTCCGCACTGAGCTTCCCGAACACGCCCGGCAGTTTGCGGCGGCCAACGACTTCTCGGCCAAGCCAGGCAAGTGCCTGACGCTGCCCGCGCCCGATGGACGGATCGCGCACGTCGTCTTCGGGATCGAGGACGCGGCCAGCAAATCGCGCGACCTGTTCCGGCCCGGCGCGCTGCCGGGCCTGCTGCCGCCGGGCGTCTACCGCTTTGCCAATGCGCCGCACGATGCGCGCCTGGCGACGCTGGCGTTCGCACTGGGCTCCTACCGCTTCGGCCGTTATCGCAAGAACGAAACGCCGGCGGTCCGGCTGGTGCCGCCCGACGGTGTCGATACCGCCGACATCATGCGAATGGCGGAGGCGGCAGCGTTGGCGCGCGACCTGATCAATACGCCGTCGAACGACATGGGGCCGGAGGAACTGGCGCAGGCCGCGCAGGCGCTGGCTGCGCGCTTCGGCGCCAGCTTCCACTGCATCGTCGGTGACGAACTCGTGAGCCGGAATTTTCCGCTGATCCATGCCGTCGGCATGGCCTCGACGCGTGCGCCGCGCCTGATCGACCTGGGCTGGGGCGACCCTTCCCATCCGAAGGTGACGCTGGTCGGCAAGGGCGTGTGCTTCGATACCGGCGGCCTCGACCTGAAGCCTTCGAGCGGCATGCTGATCATGAAGAAGGACATGGGTGGCGCCGCCAACGTGCTGGCGCTGGCGCAGATGGTGATGGACGCCGGGCTGAAAGTCCGGCTGCGCGTGCTGATCCCGGCGGTCGAGAACGCCGTCGCCGGCAACGCCTTTCGGCCGCTCGACGTCTTCAAGTCGCGCAAGGGACCGACCGTGGAAATCGGCAACACCGACGCCGAGGGCCGGCTGGTGCTGGCGGATGCACTCGCGCTCGCGGACGAAGAGAAGCCGGATCTCCTGGTCGATCTGGGTACGCTCACGGGCGCCGCGCGGGTGGCGCTGGGTCCGGATCTGCCGCCGTTCTACACCAACGACGAGACGCTGGCCGAAGCCGTCGCGGCGCATGCGAAGCGGGAGAACGATCCGCTATGGCGACTGCCGCTGTGGCCGCCTTACGATTCCTGGCTGGATTCGAAAACCGCCGACATCAACAACGCGCCGTCGGGCGGCTTTGCCGGCTCAATCACCTGCGCGCTGTTCCTGCAGCGTTTCGTGACCGATGCCAAGAGCTGGCTGCATGTCGATATCTATGGCTGGACACCTTCCGCAAAGCCCGGACGCCCCGAAGGCGGCGAATGCCAGGCCGCGCGCGCGATCTACAAACTGCTGAGCGAACGCTATGGATGATCCGCGCCTGACGCCGGCACGGCCCGAAGTCGCCGCAAAATATCTCGAAGGCAAGGTGAAGGCCGCGCGCTTCGTCACCGGCGAGGAATTTTGTGTAGCCGAGGCGATCGCGCCATTGCGCGAGGCGCCATCGGCGGATGCAATGCTGTTGACGCAGGCGCTGAAGGGCGAACGCGTCACCATCTACGACCGCAACGACGAAGGCTTTGCCTGGGGGCAATTGAACGGCGACGGCTATGTCGGCTGGATCCCGGATGCTGCGCTGGCAAAGCCGGTGGCTGCAGCGACACACAAGGTCACGGCGCTGCGGACGTTTGCGTTTCCGGGACCATCGATCAAACTGCCACCGGTCGAAACGCTTTCGATCGGCGCAAGAGTAACCGTCGTTCGGGAAGACGGCGCCTTTGCTGTAACCGACGAGGGCCGCCACCTGCCGCGCGGCCATGTCGGAAACCTCGACGCCATGGAGAAGGACTTCGTCGCGGTCGCCGAACGCTTCATCGGCACGCCCTATCTCTGGGGCGGCAAGAGCTCGCTCGGCATCGATTGCTCCGGCCTCGTCCAGGTATCGCTGACCGCCGCCGGCACCGGCTGCCCGCGCGACAGCGACATGCAGCAGGATGGCCTGGGACGGGAGTTGAGCCCGGCGGAAATGAAGCACCTGAAGCGCGGCGATCTCATTTTCTGGAAAGGCCACGTCGCGATCGTGCGAGATGCCTCGACTATCATTCACGCCAATGCGCATCACATGGCCACGGTGATCGAAAACACGCGGGAAGCAATGGCGCGGATCAAGGCGGCCGGCAGCGAAGTGACGGCGATCAAGCGGCCATAGCCGCACCTTCCACTGTCGTCACCCGCGAAGGCGGGTGACCCAGTATTCCAGAGACGTCAGTTATAGAACCGATAGGCCGCGGCGTACTGGATCCCCGCCTTCGCGGGGATGACGACTCCTGGTGTGGCGCCAACTCACAACTCCGGCACGGCCTCGATCCGGAACGCCGCCGCGAACAGCGCGCGGGTGTAGTCGCTCTTCGGATTCTTGAACAGCTCCGCGGCCGGCCCTTCCTCGACCACCTTGCCGTTACGCATCACGATCAGATGGCTGGCCAATGATGCCACCACGCGCAGGTCGTGCGAGATGAACAGGTAGGTCAGGTCGCGCTTGCGCTGCAGCTCGCGCAACAGGTCGACCATCTGCGCCTGGAACAGCATGTCGAGCGCGCTGGTCGGCTCGTCCAGCACGACGAAGTTCGGCTCCAGCACCACGGCACGCGCGATCGAGATGCGCTGGCGCTGGCCGCCGGAGAATTCGTGCGGATAGCGGAAGCGCGTCGCCGGATCGAGACCGACGTCGCGGAGCGCCTTGACGACCCGCGCCTCGCGCTCCTCCGGCGACAGCGAACGCTGGTGCACGGAAAGGCCCTCGGCGACGATGTCGCCGACCGACATCCGCGGGCTCAGTGCGCCGAACGGATCCTGAAACACGATCTGCATATCGCGACGGAACGGCAGCATATCCTTGAAGCGCAGGCCCTGGATGTTGTTGCCGAGAAAGACGATCGGTCCGTCCGAGGAGATCAACCGCAGCAGGGCAAGGCCCAGCGTGGTCTTGCCGGAGCCGGACTCGCCGACGACGCCGAGCGTTTCGCCCTTGCGCACCGCGATGCTGACGCCGTCCACTGCCTTGATGTGGCCGACGGTGGAGCGCATCAGACCGCGCTTGATCGGAAACCAGACCTTCAGGTCGTCGGCCGAGATCACCACCGGCGCGTCGGGGCGCGGCGGCGCCGGATCGGGTTTCGGCTCCGCCGCCAGCAGCGCCCGCGTATAGGCATGTTTCGGCGCGGTGAAGACTTCCTCGACCGGTCCCTGCTCGACGATCTTTCCCGAGTTCATCACGCAGACGACGTCGGCGATGCGGCGGACGATGCCGAGATCGTGGGTGATGAACAGCATGCTCATGCCGAGCCGGGAGCGAATGTCGGCCAGCAGCGCCAGGATCTGGGCCTGCACCGTGACGTCGAGCGCGGTGGTCGGCTCGTCCGCAATCAGGAGGTCCGGCTCGTTGGCGAGCGCCATCGCGATCATGACGCGCTGGCGCTGGCCCCCGGACAATTGATGCGGATAGCTCTTCAGCCGGGTCTCGGGGTCTGGAATGCCGACTTGCGTCAGCAATTCGAGCGTCCGCGCCCGCGCAACCGCCCCGCTGACGCCTCGATGCAGCGAGAGAATTTCACCGATCTGCGCCTCGATCGTGTGCAGCGGATTGAGCGAGGTCATCGGCTCCTGGAAGATGATCGAGATGTCGTTGCCGCGGATCGCGCGCATCTCGCGTTCGCCGGCCGTCAGCAGATCCTGGCCGCGGAAGCGGATCTGGCCCGAGGGATGCGAAGCGCTCGGATACGGCAGCAGCTTCAGGATCGACAGCGCGCTGACGGACTTTCCGGAGCCGGACTCGCCCACCAGGGCCACACATTCGCCGCGCTTGATCGAAAACGACACTTGATCTACGGCGAGCGTGTTGCCGAATGCGACCGACAGATCGCGGACATCGAGCAGGGGCTGGTTGACGGCATCCATGCGAAAGCCCTTACCGGAACGTCTTGCGCGGATCGAAGGCGTCGCGCACGCCTTCGCCGACGAAGATCAGCAGCGACAGCATAATCGCGACCGAGAAGAAGCCGGTGAAGCCGAGCCAGGGCGCCTGCACATTGGCCTTACCTTGCGCCAGCAGTTCGCCGAGCGACGGCGAGCCCGGCGGCAGGCCGAAGCCCAGGAAATCGAGCGCAGTCAGCGTCATCACCGAGGACGACACGATGAACGGCAGGAACGTCATGGTCGCCACCATCGCGTTCGGCAGCAAATGCCGGAACATGATGACGCCATTGGAGACGCCGAGCGCACGCGCTGCCTGGATGTATTCGAAATTCCGCCCGCGGAGGAATTCCGCACGCACGAGGCCCACCAGGGACGTCCAGGAAAACAGCAAGAGAATGCCGAGCAGCACGAAGAAGCCGGGCACCAGCACTGACGACAGGATCAGCAGCAGATAGAGCGATGGAATCGCGCTCCAGATTTCGATGACGCGCTGGAAGATCAGATCGGTCCAGCCGCCGAAATAGCCCTGCACACCGCCAGCGATGACGCCGATGATCGAGGAAACGATCGTCAGCGTCAGGCCGAACAATACCGAGATGCGGAAGCCGTAGATCAGCCGCGCCACCACGTCGCGGCCCTGATCATCGGTGCCGAGCCAGTTATATTCGAGGTCGCTGCAACTCTTCAGACCCTTCTTCTCCAGCACGGGCTTGCACTGTTCTTCCGTCAACATCCATGTCGGTTTCGATGGCGCGGGCGTGGGCAGGTCGAGATTATGCGTAGAGTAGGAATAGCGGATCGGTGGCCAGACGATCCAACCGCCCTTGTCCGCAATCAGCTTCTGCAGATACGGATCGCGGTAATCGGCCGCGGTCTCGAAATCGCCGCCGAAGGTGGTTTCCGAATAGCTGACGAAAGCCGGCCAATAGAGTTTCCCGTCGAACTTGATCATGAAGGGGCGGTCGTTGGCGATAAACTCGGCGAACAGCGAGATCAGGAACAGCGCGAGGAAGATCCAGAGCGACCAGTAGCCGCGGCGGTTGGCTTTGAAGTTCTGCCAGCGGCGGCGATTGAGCGGCGAAATCGCGAGCGGATGGCGCGCGACCGGGACCGCCGCGCCTGGCGGCGACTGCGTCGAGGTCTCGACCGGCTGGGGTGCGGTGATTGTCATCAGACCTCCCGCGCCTCGAAGTCGATTCTCGGATCGATCCACATATAGGCGAGATCGGAGATCAGACCTACCACAAGGCCCACAAGGGAGAAGATGAACAGCGTACCGAACACGACCGGATAGTCGCGGTTGAGCACGCTCTCGAAGCCGAGCAGCCCGAGCCCGTCGAGCGAGAAGATGGTTTCGATCAGCAGCGAGCCGGAGAAGAATGCGCCAATGAACGCTCCTGGAAAGCCCGCGATCACGATCAGCATGGCGTTGCGGAAGATATGGCCGTAGAGGACCTGCCCCTCGCTGCAGCCCTTGGCGCGCGCGGTCATCACGTACTGCTTCCTGATCTCATCGAGGAACGAATTCTTGGTCAGCAGCGTCATGGTGGCAAAGGCACCCAGGCCCATGGCGATCAGGGGCAGCGTGAGGTGCCAGAAGTAGTCGATGATCTTCCAGTACCAGGGGAATTGCGACCAGCCGTCGGAAGTCAGACCGCGCAGCGGGAACACGTTGAAGAACGAGCCGCCCGCGAACAGGATGATCAGCAGGATCGCGAACAGGAATCCGGGGATCGCAAAGCCGATGATGATCACCGCCGACGTCCATGTATCGAAGCGCGAACCATCCATGACAGCCTTGCGGACGCCGAGCGGAATCGAGATCAGGTAGGTCAGCAGCGTCAACCACAGACCAAGCGATATCGAGACCGGCAGCTTCTCCTTGATCAATTGTATCACGGTGGTGTCACGAAAGTAGCTCTTGCCGAAATCGAAGCGGGCGAAATTCCACACCATGAGCGCAAATCGCTCATGCGCAGGCTTGTCGAAACCGAACTGCTTCTCGAGATTCTTGATGAAATCCGGATCGAGGCCCTGCGCGCCGCGGTATTTCGAGTTGACAGCATCGGCGGATGCGCCGACCTGGGGCCGTGCGCCGAAGTCGCCGCCTGAGGAGCCGGATACGCGCGAGGCGGCGCCGGTATCGGCGCCGGAAAGCTGCGCAATCACACGCTCGACCGGTCCGCCCGGCGCAAACTGCACGACCACGAAGGAAACGAACAGGATGCCGAGCAGCGTCGGGATCATCAGGAGAATGCGGCGGGCGATATAGGCGCTCATGTTCTATTTCGCCTGATCGAGTTTGGCGGCCTTGGCCTGGTCAATCCACCACGTGTCCGGCGCGCCCCGTGCGTAGCGCGGCTTGGTCGGCGGGAAGCCGAACTGGTCCCAGTAAGCGATCCAGTGCGAGGCCTTGTTCCAGTGTGGAATCCAGTAGCGGCCGGAGCGCAGCACGCGGTCGAGCGCGCGGCAGGTATTGTCGAGGGCGCCTTGCGTCTGCGCGGCCACCGCCTTGTCGACGAGCGAATCAACGACCGGGTCCGATATCCCGGCAAGATTGTTGGAGCCCTTGGTCCTGGCGGAATCGCTCGAGAAATAGTTTCGCAGCGAGCTGCCGGGGATTTGCGGAAAGATGAAGCGCGCGATCGCGATGTCGAAGTCGAAATCCTTCTGCCGCTCCTCGGCCTGTGCAGGATCGACGAGGCGAATGTTGGCGTCTATTCCGAGCACCTTGAGGTTCTTGATGAAGGTCTGGTGATGCGGCTCGAACGAACGCTCGGTCAGCAGGAACTCCACCGTCAGCTGTTCGCCCTTGGCGTTTGACCGGCGGCCATCCTTGACGGTCCAGCCAGCCGCGTTCAGCAGTTCACCGGCGCTGCGCAGCAGCTTGCGATCCTGCCCGGACCCGTCGCTCTCCGGCGGCACCCAAGCCGGCCCGAACACTTCCGGCAACAGGCGGTCGCGGAACGGCTCCAGCAGCGCGATCTCCTCCGCCGACGGCTCGCCGCGCGCCATCATCTCGGAATTCTGGAACACCGAATGCGTGCGCTGATAGGAGCCGTACATCAGGTTCTTGTTGGTCCATTCGAAGTCGAAGGCGATCGTCAACGCCTCGCGCACGCGCCTGTCCTTGAACTTGTCGCGCCTTGTGTTGATCAGCCAGCCCTGCGCGCCGGACGGTCGCTCGTCCGGAATGACCTCCCGCTTGACGCGGCCGTCGCGGATCGCGGGAAAATCGTAGCGCGTTGCCCAGACGCGCGAGGTGAACTCCTCGCGGAACAGGTAATTGCGGCCGGTGAAGGCCTCGAAGCCGGCCTCGCGGTCGCGATAATATTCGTCCCGCAGCGTGTCGAAATTGTACAGGCCTCGGCACACCGGGAGGTTCTCGCCCCACCAGTCCTTCACGCGCTCGAACTGCACGTAACGGCCCTGCTCGAACCGCGCGACGCGATACGGACCCGAGCCGAGCGGCGCTTCGAGCGAGGTCTCGTCGAACGGCCGCGTCGAATAGTATTTCTCGGAAAAGATCGGCATCGATGCCGCCAGCGCCGGCACGTCGAGACCGCGCGTGGGCTGGAAGCGCAACTGGACCGTCCGCTTGTCCTCGGCCTTGGCCTCAGCGAGATCGCGGAGCACGGACGAGTACGCCGGGTGCCCCTTGGTCTTCAGCGTCGTCAGCGAAAACGCGACGTCGGATGCGGTGATCTCGCTGCCGTCGTGGAAGGTGATGCCCGGCCGCAGCCGGAAACGGAACGCCAGCCCGTCCAGCGAGACGGCCAATTCATCCGCCGCCAGCAGATAGACCGCGTCCGGCTCGTCGAACGCGCGCGCCATCAGCGAGGCGAAAGTCAGCTCCATCCCGCTCGCCCTGTCGCCCTTGACGATGAAGGCGTTGAGCGAATTGAAGGTCGAGCCGCCGGAGCCGACGAGTTGCGAAAACATCCCGCCCTTCGGCGCGCCCGGGTTGACGTAAGCAAAGTTAGGAAAATCGGCCGGATATTTCAGTTCGCCGAATGCCGAAAGGCCGTGGAGTTTCTTGTCGCCGTTGTCGGCGAGCGCTGGGCCAAGGCGCGCAGCCGCCAGCGCGCCGACACCGAGGCCGAGGACGTGCCGGCGAGAGAATGGCGCCATGCGGAGGATTTCCTTCAAGACCGTCTACCGTTCCGCGCAGCCCGTTCGGCGTCGAACCACCACAGCGCCGGGAAACCCGACTGGCCGTATTTCGGCAATTCGGACGGCCGGCCAAAGCGGTCCCAGCGCGCGGTGCGGACCTTGGGGTAATTCCACTGCGGCACGACATAGTTGTTCCACAGCAGCACGCGGTCGAGCGCCCTGGTCGCCGCCACCAGCTCTTCGCGGTCCTTGGTGAAGATCACGCGTTCGATCAGCTTGTCGACCGCCGGGTTCTTGATGCCGATGATGTTGCGCGAGCCCGCCATGTCGGCCGCCTGCGAACCCCAGTATTCGCGCTGCTCGTTGCCCGGCGACAACGACTGGCCCCATGAGGACACGACGATGTCGAAATCCCAGCTCCGAAGCCGGTTCTCATACTGCGTCGGATCGATCGTGCGCACACTGACGGTGATGCCGAGCCGCTCCAGCGACGGCTTGAAGAACAGCATCACCCGCTCGAAGCTCGGATCGGCATTGAGCAATTCGAGCGTGAACGGCTTTCCGGTCTTGCTGTCGGTCAGCTTGCGCTCGCGCACCTCGTAGCCGGCTTCTTTCATCAGCCGCATGCCCTCGCGCAAATTCTCGCGCACCGCCTCCGGATTGCCGCCGACAGGGTTGGTGTATGGCTTGGTGAAAACATCCGGCGGCACTTCCGCGCGAACGGTCTCAAGTATTTCCAGCTCCTTGCCCTCGGGCAATCCACTGGAAGCCAGTTCGGTGCCGTCGAAATAGCTGCTGATGCGCTTGTACTGGTCGAAGAAGATCTGCTTGTTCATTTCCTCGAAATCGAACGCGAAATTGAGCGCGCGACGAACCCGCGGATCCCGGAACTGCTCGCGCCGGATATTCATCGCGAAAGCCTGCATGATTCCCGAACTGCGGTTCGGGAATTCCTCGAGCACCACGCGCTTGTCGTTGACCGCCGGAAAGTCGTAGGCCGTCGCCCAGTTCTTGGCGCTGTTTTCGGTGCGCCAATCGACCTGGTCGCCCTTGAAGGCCTCGAGCGCCACCGACCCGTCACGGAAGTATTCGTAGCGCAGCTCGTCGAAATTGTTGCGTCCGGCGGCGAAGCCGAGATCGCGGCCCCAGTAATCCTTGACCCGCTCCAGCGTCACCGTTCGGCCGGCCACGAACTCCTTGATCCTGTAGGGGCCGGAGCCGAGCGGCTTCTCCAGCGTGGTCGCGGAAATATCGCGCTTGCGGCCTTCGCTGTCGATGCCTTCCCACCAATGCTTGGGCATGATGGTGAGCTGGCCCACGATCTGCGGCAGTTCGCGGTTGCCCGGGGCATCGAAGGTGAACTTGATGTCGCGCTCGCCGGTCTTTTCCGCCTTCACGACGTGGCGGTAATAGGCCGAGTATTGCGGGTGATGCTTCTTGAAGGAGTCCAGCGAGAAGATCACGTCCTCCGGCGTCACCGGCTTGCCGTCATGCCACTTCGCCTCGGCGCGCAGCCGGTAGATGACGAACGAGAAATCGTCGGGATGGCTGACCAGTTCGGCCAGCGCGCCGTATTCGGTCGAGACCTCGTCCAGCGACGGCGTCATCAGGGATTCGTAGATGAACTGCACGGCGCCCGCGAGCGAGCCTTTGACGCCGGCGACCGTGAGATTGAAATTGTCGAAGGTGCCGACCGATATCTGCCGCACCGTGCCGCCCTTCGGCGCCTCCGGGTTGACGTAGTCGAAGCGCTTGAAGCCGGCCGGATACCTGACTTCGCCGAACAGCGACAGCGCGTGCCGCCATGCCGGCTCAGCCGCCTGCGCCTTTGCCGGCGCGATCCCGAGGTCGGGGGTCAGTCCGAGAGCGGGGGCGATCGCGGCTACGGCGCCGCCCTGGAGGAGATATCGTCGCGTGATTGCCAAATCAGGATTCCTGTTGCTGACGCCAGTATCTGTTGCTTCCGAAGTCCGCCGCCCGACACGAACTACATCGACAACGAGGCCGAGCTAATGAGGACCCAATATAAGGCAAGGATTCGACAAATTACGTTGCTTTTTCCTCATGATGCCAGCCCAGGAACCTACGCCGTGCGGCGAAACGCCCCAATAACAACACCGCGAGCCGCATAAGCAAACGGCCAGGCAATGCCTGGCCGCCACTGAAGTCCATGCAGGACTGACGAAATATTACTTCGCCGCCGTCGGCAGCGGCGCCGGGTTGTCCGCAAGCGTGCGCAGATAGGCGATCACGTCGGCACGCTCGCTGTCCTTGGAGATGCCGGCGAAGCCCATCGCGGTGCCGGGAACGAAGGCCTTCGGATTGAGGAGGAACGCGTTGAGATCCTCATAGGTCCAGGTGCCGCCCTTGGCTTTCATGGCAGCCGAGAAGTTGAAGCCGCCGCGGCCTTCACCCTTCTTCTCGTTGATGACGCCGAAGAGGTTCGGGCCGACACGGTTGGGACCACCCTTTTCGAACGTGTGGCAGGCAGCGCACTTCTTGGCAGCGGCTGTGCCCTTCTCCACCGACGCGGTCTGCAGCAGCTTCTCGATCGGCTCGGCCGGAGCGGCGGGCCCCTTCGCTGCGCCAGCGGAGGCGTCTTCCTTGACGGCGATCTCGAAGCCCGGCTTTTCCGGCATCACGGGCGCGAAAATCGCCTGGGCGGCAAAGCTCGTTACCAGGAGAACGAGGCAGGTGCCGAGGATGGCACCGAGAATCTTGTTGAGTTCGAAGGAGTCCATAGTTCGATCAGGCTCCAGGCCGGAAGGTCGACTTTACGGCCGAAGAAACGGCCACGGGGGCGCGTCAGGAATCAGCTTTCGCGCCGCACCTTCAGCAGGGTTGAGATATCGGTTTGCCCGGGCTCTGGCAACCCGTATAAACGCGCCGACTTTCCGCCCATCCCCATTATTTCAGGCCTGTTTTCGCAAAGGCCCAAGACCTTGTCCGAGCCCTCGTCCCGATGACCGACACCCGCATCCTGGTGCTGATTCCCGCCCGCATGGCGGCGACACGCCTGCCCGGCAAACCGCTGCTGGACATCGGCGGGCTGCCGGTGATCGTCCACGTGCTGCGGCGGGCGGAAGAGGCCGGAATCGGCCGGGTGGCGGTCGCCACCGACACGCCCGAGATCGCGGCCGCGGTAAAGGCGGCCGGCGGCGAGGTGGTGATGACGCGTGCCGACCATCCCTCAGGCTCCGACCGGATCCACGAAGCCATGCAGACGATCGATCCCGACGGCCGGGCCGAGATCGTGGTCAACCTGCAGGGTGACTTTCCCACAATTACGCCGGACACCATCCGTGCCGCGCTGCCGCCGCTCGAGGACCCAACCGTCGACATCGCTACGCTGGCCGCGCAGATCCATACCGAGGAGGAGGACCTGGCCCCCAGCGTGGTGAAGGCGGTCGGCTCGCCGATCGGGGCGAACCGGCTCCGTGCGCTCTATTTCACCCGCGCCACCGCGCCCTATGGCGACGGCCCCCGCTATCATCACATCGGCCTCTACGCCTACCGCCGCCCCGCGCTGGAGCGGTTCGTGGCTTTGCCCCCGTCTCCGCTGGAGCAGCAGGAGAAGCTCGAGCAGTTGCGCGCGCTGGAGGCCGGGATGCGGATCGACATCACCCTCGTCGACAGCGTCCCCCGTGGGGTCGACACCCCGGCCGACCTCGAAACCGCCCGGCGAATACTGGCAAAAGCCTGAGCCGCTGCTAAAAGGCCCCCCATGACCAAAAAGCTGAAAATCGCATTCCAGGGCGAGCCTGGCGCCAATTCCCATATCGCCATCGTCGAAGCCTATCCCGACGCCGAGCCGTTGCCCTGCGCGACCTTCGAGGACGCGCTTTCGGCGATTTCCTCGGGCGAGGCGGATCTCGGCATGATCCCGATCGAGAATTCGGTGGCGGGGCGCGTCGCCGACATACACCACCTGCTGCCGGCTTCCGGCCTCTTCATCGTCGGTGAATGGTTCCTGCCGGTCCGCCATCAGCTGATGGCGGTGCGCGGCGCCAAACTCGGCGACATCAAGACAGTGGAGAGCCACGTCCACGCGCTCGGCCAGTGCCGCCGCATCATCCGCAAGCTCGGCATCAAGCCGATCGTCGCTGCCGACACCGCCGGCAGCGCCCGTGATATTTCGGAACGCGGCGACAGGACCATCGCCGCGATCGCCTCCCGCCTCGCAGCGAAAATCTACGGGCTCGATATCCTGGCCGAGGACGTCGAGGACGAGGCCCACAACACCACCCGCTTCGTGGTGCTGGCGCGCGAGGCCAAGTGGGCCAGCCAAGGCTCGGGGCCGCTGGTCACGACTTTTGTTTTCCGGGTCCGCAACCTGCCCGCCGCGCTCTACAAGGCGATGGGCGGATTTGCCACCAACGGCGTCAACATGACCAAGCTGGAAAGCTACATGGTCGACGGCAATTTCTTTGCGACGCAGTTTTATGCCGACGTCGATGGCCACCCCGAAGACAAGGGCCTGGCCTTTGCGCTGGAGGAACTGAAATTCTTCTCGCGCGAACTGCGCATCGTCGGCGTCTACCCGGCGCATCCGTTCCGCGCGACGTTCAGCGAGAAGCAGGATTAGACTCTCGTGTCCCGGACGCGGCGCGGCACGCAGTGACGCGACGCTGAGTCGGGACCCATCTCGGCGCATTCACCAGACCCCGGCTCTGCAGCGCATCGCGCCGCAAGCGCGGCGCGCTGCGCAGCGTCCGGGGCACGGAGATCTGTTAAGCCGCCACCTTCTTCGCCAGCCCGAATGCATCCGCCAGCAAACTATACGACTTCTTGCGCGCGTCGTGATCGTAGACCGCCGTGATGATCATCAGCTCGTCCGGCTGGCTGGCGTCGATCATCGGCTGCAGCTTCGAAAGAATCGCAGCAGGGCTGCCGACGAACAGGCGCGAGCGGTTGCGCATGACCGAGGCCCGCTCGGCGTCCGTATAATTGTAGGCCAGTGCTTCCTCGACGCTCGGCAGCGGCAGGTATTGACCGCGGTCGCGACGCAGGCGGTTGAGATCCATCGAGGAGGCGAGCGTTTCGGCTTCCGCATCGGTTTCGGCGGCGACCGCCGCGACCGCGAGAATGCCGTGCGGGTTCTGGCGCCAGGCGGACGGCTTGAAGTGGCTGCGGTAATTCGTCATCGCCGCGATCGCATCATAGGAGGCGAAATGATGCGCGAACGCGAAGCCCATGCCGACCTGGGCGGCAAGCTCCGAACTGTAATCGCTGGAGCCCAGCAGCCAGATCGGCGGCAGCGGCGTGTCGTCGGGCATCGCAACCACATTGTTGTAGGGATGGCCGGCCGGGAAACCGCGAGTCTCCCACAACACCAGTTCGCTCAGCCGTTCGAGGAAATCGTCGCCCTCGCGGCGGTCGAGCCGGCTGCGCAGGGCGTGGGCGGTGGCGCCATCGGTGCCGGGCGCGCGGCCGAGGCCGAGATCGATCCGGCCGGGAAACAGCGCCTCCAGCATCTTGAAGCGCTCGGCCACGACCAGCGGCGCATGGTTGGGCAGCATCACGCCGCCGGAGCCGACGCGGATATTTTTCGTCACCGCCGCAATTTGCCCAATCATCAGATCGGGCGCGGGGCTCGCCACCGAGGCCAGGTTGTGGTGCTCGGCAAGCCAGTAGCGGACATAGCCGAGGCCATCGACGTGGCGCGCCAGATCGATGCTGTTGCGCAACGCTGCCGCGGGTTTGGTGCCTGTGGTGACGACGGAGAGGTCGAGGACTGAAAGCGGGATCATGGCGCTAAACTTAGTGCGGCAAGCGGAGGCGACAAAGGCCCGGCTGGCGCGGATCAGGCC
>DAIMKE010000033.1:0-15420 GCA_036721875.1 Bradyrhizobium sp.
GGGTCGGACTGTTCATGTCGGCGCGCGTCGCCGTGCAACTGGGCGCGGGCATTGCCTCGCTGCCGCGCGGCCAGAAACAGGCCGCGACTGCGCTCGGGCTGACGACGGGGCAGGGCTATCGCTACGTGCTGTTGCCGATGGCGTTTCGCATCATCCTGCCGCCGCTGACGTCCGAATTTCTCAACACCATCAAGAATACTTCCGTGGCGATCACCATCGGCCTGATCGAACTCACGGGCCAGGCGCGCGCGATGCAGGAGTTCTCGTTTCAGGTGTTCGAGGCCTTCACCGCCGCGACCGTGATGTATCTCGCCATCAACATCGTTGTCGTCACCGGCATGCGTTTCCTCGAACGCAGCCTGGCGATCCCCGGCTACATCACGGGGAAATAGCATGTTTTCGAACCTCGATTTCGATGTCATCCGCCGCTCGCTACCCTATCTGTTTCTCGACGGCATGACGTTCACGCTGATGTTGACGGGGCTCGCCGCGCTGGGCGGCCTGGTCTTCGGGACGCTGATCGCGCTGATGCGGCTGTCGAGCTACAGGCTGCTCGGCCGCATCGCCGGGCTCTATGTCGACTTCATGCGCTCGCTGCCGTTGGTGCTGGTGATCTTCTGGTTCTATTTCCTGGTCCCCTATATCGGTCAGTGGCTGACAGGCGCGTCGCGCCCGATACGTGTCGGCGCGTTCACCTCGACGCTCGTCACTTTCATCATGTTCGAGGCGGCGTATTTCTCCGAGATCATGCGCGCCGGCATCCAGTCGATCTCTAAGGGACAGCCGGCGGCGGCAAGCGCGCTCGGCCTGACCTACAGCCAGTCGATGCGGTACATCGTGCTGCCGCAGGCGTTCCGCAACATGCTGCCGGTGCTGCTCACACAGACCATCGTGCTGTTCCAGGACACCTCGCTGGTCTACGTGCTGTCGATCCCGGATTTCCTCGGCGCTGCCAGCAAGGTGGCGCAGCGCGACGGGCGGCTGGTCGAAATGTATCTGTTCGCCGCCGCGGTCTATTTCGTGATTTCCTGTGTCGCGTCCTGGGGCGTCCGGCGCCTGCAGGCGCGCATTGCTATCGTCCGCTAGGAAACCTCATGATCGAAATCAGCCACGTCAACAAATGGTACGGGCCGACCTTCCAGGTATTGAAGGACTGCACCACCAGCGTCGCCAAGGGCGAGGTGGTGGTGGTGTGCGGCCCGTCGGGTTCGGGAAAATCGACGCTGATCAAATGCGTCAACGCGCTGGAGCCGTTCCAGGAAGGCCAGATCATCCTCGACGGCATCAAGGTCAACGATCCCAGGACCGACCTGCCGAAACTGCGCGCCCGCGTCGGCATGGTGTTCCAGCATTTCGAGCTGTTTCCGCATTTGCGGATCATCGAGAATCTGTGCCTGGCGCAGGAGAAGGTGCTGGGGCGCTCGCATGCGGAGGCGATGGCCAAGGGCGAAAAACTGCTCGAGCGTGTCGGGCTGACGGTGCATGCCAACAAATATCCGGCAGAACTGTCTGGCGGCCAGCAGCAGCGCGTCGCGATCGCGCGTGCGCTCGCGATGGACCCGATCGCGATGCTGTTCGACGAACCGACCTCGGCGCTCGATCCGGAGATGATCAGCGAGGTGCTCGACGTGATGGTCGACCTCGCCCGCGAGGGCATGACCATGATGGTCGTCACCCATGAGATGGGCTTTGCCCGCAAGGTAGCGCATCGCGTGATCTTCATGGACAAGGGCGAGATCGTCGAGGATGCGCAAAAGGATGAATTCTTCGGCAGCCCCCGCAGCGAGCGCGCGCAGCAGTTTCTGTCGAAGATCCTGTCGCATTAGGTCCGGCTCGTCACCCCAGTCATTGCGAGCGAAGCGAAGCAATCCATGGCGCGGCATAGATGGATTGCTTCGTCGCTTTCGCTCCCGTGCGCAAACGCTTCGCGTTTGTCGCAGGCAACGACGTTCGCGGGTTACCATAATCGGCTGGAACGGACCGGCAGGGGTTCCTCGCCCCCGACAAATTGACTATAAGGTGCGCCGCAACCAATCGTACTACCTCCAGGAGATTTCGCTTTGGAACAGATTGCCTACGTCAACGGTTCGTTCGTGCCACTTTCAGAAGCCAAGGTCTCGGTCCTTGACCGCGGCTTCCTGTTTGCCGACGGCATCTACGAAGTGGCCGCCGTGCTGGACGGCAAGCTGATCGACAACGCATCCCATCTGGCGCGGCTGGAGCGTTCGGTCGGCGAGATATCGCTGGCGCTGCCCGAAAGCGTCGAGCGCATTCAGGAAATCCAGAAAGAACTCGTCGAGCGCAACAAGCTCGTCAACGGTATGGTCTACCTGGAAGTGACGCGCGGCGCCGATACCGGACGCGACTTCGCGTTTCCAAAGGGTGTCAAGCCGACGCTGATCATGTTCACTTCGGTGAAGGACATCGTCGACGCACCGTCGGCCAAAACCGGCATCGACGTGATCACGGTGCCCGACCTGCGCTGGACCCGGCGCGACATCAAGAGCGTGGCGCTGCTGGCGCAGGTGCTGGCCAAGCAGGCCGCGGCGGAAGCCGGCGCCGGCGAGGCCTGGATGATCGAGGACGGCAAGGTCACCGAGGGCGGCTCGTCATCGTGCTTCATTCTCACGCAGGACGACGTGATCGTGACGCGGCAGAACGGCAGCGCGATCCTGCCCGGCTGCACCCGCAAGGCGGTGGTCGCACTTGCCGAGGAGCGCCAGCTCCGCGTCGAGGAGCGGGCGTTTTCGGTGGAAGAAGCGCTGGCCGCCAAGGAAGCCTTCATCACCAGCGCCACGGTGTTCGTGCAGGCGGTGGTGTCGATCGACGGCAAGAAGGTCGCCAACGGCAAGCCCGGCCCGATGACCAACCGGCTGCGCGAAATCTATGTCGACTTCGCCAAGGCGACGGCGGTGTGAGGGAAGACTCGAAGTTCGTCATTGCCGGCTTGACCCGGCAATCCATCGTCTCTTCGAAAGATTTGCTTCTCGATGGATGCGCGGGTCAAGCCAGCGCATGACGAGGTGAGTTAATGGCTGCGTTGGCCGCGATGACGACGGATGACATCGGCCCGGGCTCGGGTGTCGCGCGCAACTACTTCTGTCTTCCCGGCGACGGTTTTGGCTTCGGTTATGGATTTGGCGTCCGCACCGATCCGGGCAACGCGATGCCGCCGCCGCCGGGTCGCCGGGCGAGATCAAACGGGATGGCGCCACCGGCGCCCACCTCGTGGTCGATCGCGCACGGGATATGTTTTTTTGTCGTGCTGGAGAACGCGCCGTCGGGCCGTCTGCATGTTCAAGTGAACGTCAAGAAGCTGATCTACGATGCTTTCGAGAAATGATTTGCGAAAGATCGAGCACCCGATCGCATTGAAATGAGTTGACATGCCGCGCCAGAAGCAAGCAAGCGATCGGGCCAAATCGGCCACAGAGCGCATTGTTCCGCTCGACCGCGCGCGGACGTTCATTATCCTGCTGGTGCTGATCCATCATTCCGCGGTCAATTACACCCATTTCGGCAGCGGCGATAAAATGCGCTGGATCGGCTTCGATCTCGTCGTGCTGTTCAACGACAGTTTCTTCATGGCCTGCATGTTCCTGATCTCGGGCCTGTTCGTGTACGGCAGCCTGATACGCAGGGGAGCGGCGGACTTTGTGCGAGCGCGCGCGTCGCGCCTCGGCATTCCCTACCTCGTCTCGGTCTTCCTGCTGATGCCGATTGCGTATTACCCGACCTTCCTGCGCTATCACTTGCCCGGCACGACCGATTTCAACTTCTTTCATTTCTGGTGGCGCACGCTCACCGTTGGTCCGTGGCCCTCGGGTCCGGCATGGTTCTTGTGGGTGCTGCTGGCGCTCGACATCGTGGCCGCAGCGTTATTTTTGTTCCGGCCGCGGCTGCTGAAAGTGTGCGGCCTACTGATCGTCTCGCTGCGCGAGCGTCCACAGACGGCCTTCGTCGCCTTCCTGATATTCTCGGCCGCCGTGTATGTGCCGATGCGGCTTGGCTTCGGCGATTCAAGCTGGCTGGAGCCAGGCGGCTATCCGCTGCCAATCCAGACCAGCCGGATCTTGCTCTATGCCGGCTATTTCCTCGTCGGCGTCGGTGTCGGCGTGGTCAGCCTGCGGGCGGGAATCCTCAGCGAGGAGGGTAGGCTGGTAAAGCTCTGGCCGGTCTGGCTCGCGTTTGCGCTATTGTTCTATGGCGCGATCCTGCTGCTGGTCTACGCCCGCCACAACTGGATCCCGGATTTCGATTCGCCGGCTCTGTTGTGGCGAGCCTTCTATGGGCTCGCCTTTGCGCTGTTCAGCGCCGCGATGGCGTTCACATTGTTGACGGTGTCGCAACGCCTTGCATCGACCCGCATGCGCCTGCTTGACGCGATGCGGCCGTCGGCCTACGGCATCTTCCTCACGCATTACATCTTCATCATCTGGCTGCAATATGCCGTCTACGACTATAGCTGGCCGGGTCCCGTCAAATTTGCCTTCGTTTTCCTCGGGACGCTGTCGCTGAGCTGGGCGGTGACGCTGATGCTTCGGCGAATTCCTCTGGTGGCGCGGATGATCTAGGACGGACCATCGATTTGATGAGAACCGGTCATGCAAGCTCAAAACAAGAAGACGGGCCTTTCTGCTCTGCTGGTGTTCAGGCGGCTCGGCACCAAAGAGGGCCTCGTCATGGTGGCAGCGCCGCCCGGCGCGCTTGATCGCTATTTTGCCGCCGAGGAAACGCGCTGGCGCAAGGTCATCGAGGATGCCGGTATCAGGATCGAATAGGGCGGACCGTCGCGCCCCGGCCCCGCTAGCGGCCCGCCATCCTACTTTGCATGGGGTTGTTTTCGACATTTTGTGTTCGGACCACGCGGCCAGCGTGATGACGGCGGCAGTTCGAAGGGTATGACCAGCTACTTCTCCGCCACGAACCTGTTGCGCAGCGTGCCGATGCCGGTGATGTCGATCTCGACGACGTCGCCGGCCTTGAGGTCCGGCGAGGCGCCGTCGGTGCCCATCCAGATCACGTCGCCGGGCGAGAGCGTGAAGTATTTCGATAGCTCCACCAAAAAAGGCACGACGCCGAAGATCATGTCGTTGGTGTGGAAGCGGCCGGTCTCCTTGCCGTTGACCCGGATGGCGGTTTCCATCTTGTCGAGATCGACGTCGGTCTCGATCCAGGGGCCCATCGGCTTGAAGGTGTCGGCGTTCTTGGAGCGCCACAGGCTGCGGTCGGCCTTCTGCCAGGTGCGCTCGCTGACGTCGTTGCCGATGGTGTAGCCGAACACGCAATCCATCGCGTTGGCTTCGGTGAGGTGTTTTGCTTTTTTGCCGATGACGACGACGAGCTCGCCTTCATAATGGATCTTCTCGGTCGCGCTCGCCGGGATCACCACGTCCTCGTCATGGGCGATCAGCGCGTTCTGCGCGCGATAGCCGATCTCGGGCCGGTCAGGCACGTTCGGCACCG
This sequence comes from Bradyrhizobium sp., assembly GCA_036721875.1. GTDB lineage: Bacteria > Pseudomonadota > Alphaproteobacteria > Rhizobiales > Xanthobacteraceae > Bradyrhizobium. The sequence goes on from DAIMKE010000033.1 coordinate 5,467, forward strand.
TTCCGGCCTTGTCGGCGGCTTCCTTGAGATGCTTGAGGTAGTTCAGCCCGACGCAATAGAAGGTGCGCGGGATCAGCGGCAGCTCGATCTTCACATCCTTCAATGCGAGCGACTGCGTGCCGCGCTGCCACTCGCCGAATGGATCGCCGTTGACGGCGATCACCTTGTCGCCCTCGACGATGCCCCAGGATGTCTTGCCGGCGGCGGTGAATTTCAGCCAACGCATGTGGTGTCCTCTTGTTCTTATTCGGCCGCGGCCTGCGGCCGGGTTTTCCAGGCGCCGGCGGCCGGGCGCCGCAGGCCGAGATTGTCGCGCAGCGTCTTGCCGGCATAGTCCTTGTGGAACAGGCCGCGGCGCTGCAATTCCGGCACGACATGCCTGACGAAATCGGCGTAGGAGCCGGGCACGATGGTGGCGGCGATCACAAAGCCGTCGCAGCCGCGCTCGACGAACATTTCCTCGAGCTTGTCCGCGACTTCCTTCGGGCCGCCGACGATCGCGTCATGCACCTGGCCACGGCCGGAGAAGGTAACGAAATCGCGCGCGCTGGGATTGGACTTGCCCGAGGTCTTGAGCACGCCGTCGCGGATGCCGAGAATGCCCTGCATGCTCTCGAGGTCCTCGGTGGTCAGCGGCTCGTCGAGCGGCTTGGAGGCGAAGTCGAAGTTCAAGGCTTCCGCGAGCAGCGACAGCGCGTCGATCTCCAGCGGCAGCTTGTTGATCACGGCCATCTTGTCCTCCGCCTCGGCCTTGGTCGCGGCGCAGACCGGCGTGGTGAGGTTGCAGAGGCGCATCTGGTCCGGATCGTGGCCGGCTTTCGCCGCTTCGTTGCGGACCGCCGCGTAGCCCTCCCTGGCGGCAGCGACGTTGCGCGCGGCGGTGAAGATCACTTCGCCCCAGCGTCCCGCAAAGCGCTGGCCGCGCCCGGACGCGCCGGCCTGGATGATGACGGGATGGCCCTGCGCCGAACGCGGCACGGTGAAAGGACCGCGCGACTTGTAGAACTCGCCCTTGTGGTCGAGCCGCTTCACCTTGGCCGGATCGGCGAACCGGCCGCTCGTCTTGTCCATGATCAGCGAGCCGTCTTCCCAGGTATCCCAATGGCCGAGCACGACTTCCATGAATTCGTCGGCGCGGTCGTAGCGGTAGTCGTGTTCGAGATGGGCGTCCTTGCCCATGTTGTGGGCCTCGCCGTCATTGAGCGAGGTGACGACGTTCCAGCCCGCGCGCCCGCCCGACATCAGGTCGAGGGTGGCGAAACGGCGCGCGACGTCGAACGGCTCGAAATAGGTGGTCGAGGCGGTCGATCCCAGCCCGAGCTTCGTTGTGACCATGCCCATCGTGGTCAGCACGATCAGCGGGTCCATCTTCACGCAACGGATGCCGTATTCGACGGTGTGGGCGTGGTCGTTGCCGTAACGGTCCGGCATCGCCAGGCGGTCGTCGAAGAACGCCATGTGGAATTTGCCGGCCTCGAGGATTCGGGCGATTTCCTGGTAGTAGTCGGCCGACATCGAATCGTCGCGCGATTCCGGGTGCCGCCACGAACTCGGCAGGTTGGTGCAGTTCTGCGCCTGCAGGAATCCAACCAGCGCCATCTGCCGTGTCATGCCGTTCTCCTCGTTTACGCGGGATCGGATTTCATTTCAGGTCGAGTTCGGCGGCCAGCTTGTAGTCGGTGGCCAGCGCTTTCAGTCTGTCCCAGGTGGCGTCCTCGATCTCGATGCCGTCGCGCCTGCGCTGCTGTTCGCGGATATGTTCGATCTCGCCGGGATAGAATACCCCGGGCGAGCCCTCGGATGGCGGCGTCGATTTGAGATAGCGCGCGAACTCGCCGACTTCCTTCTCGAAATCCTTCAGCGGACGAAACGCAGCGACGTTGAACACCGCCATGAAGCAGCCGTCGTTGTGACGGCCGGTCGGCTCGACGCCAAAGCCCAGGCCCGTGAGCAGGCCGCACAGCACCTCGACCATGGCGGCAAGTCCGCTGCCCTTGTAGCCCTCGCTGCCGCCGAGCGGCAGCAGCGCGCCGCCCTTGCGATACTGGGTCGGGTCGGTGGTGTGGCGGCCTTCCGGGTCGATGATCCAGCCCTGCGGAATCTGTTCGCCGCGCGCGACCGACAGCGCAATCTTGCCGGCCGCCACCGCCGAGGTCGCCATGTCTAGATAGAACGGCGCTTCCAGATCGGACGGCACCGCGATCGAGATCGGATTGGTGCCGAGCCGGGCCTCGCGGCCGCCGAACGGCGCGACGTGTTTCGGCGAGCGGCCGGAATCGGCGGCGGCGATCCCGATCATGCCGGCCCGCATCGCCATCATGGGATAGGCGGCGAGCCGGCCGACATGGCTCTGGCGGAATACCGTGCAGGCGGCGACGTTGGCGGTCCTGGCCTTCTCGATCGTCAGCGCCATCGCCTTGGCGTTGACGTGGAAGCCGAACCCCCAATGGCCGTCGATCACGGTGGTGGTCGGTGATTCCTGGACGATGGTCCATTTGGCGCCGGGCACGATATGCCCGGCCTTGACGCGGTCTATATAGGTCGGGATCGCAATGATCCCGTGCGAGTCATGGCCGGCGAGATTGGCGTTGACGCACCCGACTGCGACCGCTGTGGCTTCTTCTTCCGATGCGCCGGCGGCCTCAAGCAGCGCCGAGCCGATGCGCGTGAGACGGTCGGCCTGAACGAGCGGCATGGGAGTTCCTCTCTGGATGCCCGCGCCGACGGCGGGTCTTGCTTGTTATCGGGCCTGTATGGTCTCAAAGCGGTGGGGGGACGGCAAGGGCAGAATGTCCTGTTAGCTATGCGCCCGCAGGGTCCTGATGTCCCGAGTTTCATCGTACGAAACCGGGCGTAGCGGCGCGGGCCGTATGGCTGACAAATCGTCAACGGGACCGTAGTTCTTCGGAGAAACCGCGCGGCTCATTGGTCCGATATTTACTCTGAATCGCATCTTTTGCTCGCCAATAACGAGCATTTAGGCCTGCCGCTCGCATAAGATCCCGCGGAGGCAACTCAGCGTTGCCCGGAGGGAGCCTGGGGACGGTGAAGACCGATATCGCGCGGACATTCGCGGCGTTGAATGCCACCAACGAAGCGATTCTGTACGCAAAATCACCTGAAGAGCTGTACGAGAAAGTCTGCGAAGCTGCGTTTTCCAGCGGGGACTTCCTGGCTGCGGCCATCTTCCTGCACGATCCAGCGACCAATCTGCTGCGCTTCGCCGCCGGCTGCGGCGACGACGTGGCTCGCCTGCGCAGCGCCGATATTTCGGTCGTGGCCGATACCCCCGAGGGCTCCGGCGTTTGCGGGCAGGCTTTTCGCGACCGGCAGGTCTGCGTCAGCAACGATTTCCTGAACGACCAGCGTTCGCTGGCGTGGCGTGCGAGCGCAAAAGCCGCCCAGGTAGGCGCCGCGGCAGCGCTGCCGCTGACCTGTAACGACGAGAGCGTCGGCGTACTCGTCGTCACGCGGCATGAAGCGCGATCGATCGATGGACAGATCGTGTCGATGCTGCAGCGCGTGTCGGCGAACGTGTCGTTTGCGCTGGATAATTTCGACCATGAGGCCGCCCGCAAGAGCGGCGAGCGCGCGATGCGGCGGCTGAACAGGATGTTCGGCGCCATCAGCGCGACCAACGAGGCCATCCTCCGCGCCAAGAATGAGCAGGAGCTCTACGAGCGGGTCTGCAGCGCTGCGGTCAACAGCGGAAAGTCGGCGGCTACCGTCGTCCTGCTCGCTCAGCCGGGCTCGACCTGGCTGGAGCCGGTCGCAGGCACCGGCGATGTTGTCGAGCAGATCAAGCAGTCGAGGCATTCGATCGACCCCGACAACATCTACGGAAACGGCGTCTGCGGTCGCGCGTTCCGAACGCAGAAGCCTTGCGTCAACCACGATATCCTCAACTCCGCGCAGGGGCGTCCCTGGCTGCAGACCGCGAGGGAGAGCGGCGTCACCGCCTGCGTTGCGGTGCCATTGATCAAGTCCGGGCAGAGCATCGGCGTGCTGATGTTCTTCGTCGGCAGATCATGGGCCGAGGACGAGGAGGTCGTCGCGCTGATGGGGCGGATTGCGGAGAACGTTTCGTTCGCGCTCGAGAATTTTGACCGCGCCAGCGAGAAGGCCAAAGCCTTCGCCGAGAAAGAAAGGCTCGCGCGGATGCTAGGCGCGCTCAGCACGACCAACGAAGCAATCGTCCGTGCAACGTCGCGCGCCGAACTGTTCGAACTGGTATGCGAAGCTGCGGCGAAAGGCGGGCGGTTCAACTCCACCAGTATCATCCTGGCCAGATCCGACAGCGAAGACATGGATACGGTGGCGGTGGCGGGACCGACCGCCAGCAACATGCGCCGGGTAAAGGTTTCGACCAACGCGGATCGCCCCGAAGGACGTGGACTCTGCGGCAACGCCTTCCGCGCCCGGCGAACATGCATAGCCAATGATCTGCGAGCGGATCGCCGCGGGTCGGCGTTCCACAAATTCATCCACAGCGACGGCGCGATGTCCGGCGCCGCGTTCCCGCTCATCGTCTCGGGCCAGCCGGCGGGCGTGATGTTCTTCATTTCCTCGGAGAAGCACACGTTCACGCCCGAATTCGCCGAACTGCTGGAGCGGCTCACCGCCAACGTATCGCTCGCGATGGAGAACTTCGACCGCGCCGACGACAAGGCGCGAACTGAAATCCAGAAAGAGCGCCTGACGCGCATGTTCGCTTCGCTGAGCGCAACCAACGAAGCGATCATGCGGGCCAAGTCCCGCATCGAGCTGTTTGAGTTGGTGTGCGAAGCCGCGGCGAGCGGCGGCAGGTTCACCTCGACCACCGTCGCGCTGGCAGAACCAAACAGCGATCTCCTGCGCATCGTGGCGGCGGCCGGGCCGACGGCCGAGACCACGCGTCATGTCAGGCTTTCGGTGAGTGAAGCCGTTCCGGAGGGCCGCGGGCTCAGCGGAACGGCCTTTCGAACCAGGCGAGCGTGTATCACCAACGACTATGTCGCCGATCAGCGCGTCGCGGCCTTCCACGCCGTTGTCCGTTCCGATGGCGCCCAGTCGGGTGCTGCTTTCCCGCTGCTGGTTCGCGGCCAAGCCGTCGGCGTCATGATCTACATGTCCGCCGAGAAGGACACGTTCATTCCGGAATTCGCCGAACTGCTGCAGCGCCTTGCCGACAACGTGTCGTTCGCGCTGGAGAATTTCGACCGCGCCGACGAAAAGACCAGGGCGGACGAACGCATCGAATATCTGGCGTCGCACGACAGCCTCACCAACCTGCCCAACCGCGAGATGTTCAACGGCATGCTGCGGCAGGCGATCGACGCCGCCGAGCGCTACCAGCGCCGGTTTGCGCTGCTGTTCATCGATCTCGACCGGTTCAAGGTCATCAATGATTCGCTGGGCCACGACGCCGGCGACATGCTGCTGGTGGAGATCGGCGGCAGGCTGCGGCGCGCGCTGCGTTCGAGCGACGTGGTGGCGCGGCTCGGCGGCGATGAGTTCGTGGTCATTCTGGAAGAAGCTGCCGAACGGCGCGAGGTCGAGCAGGTTGCCGGAGAACTGCTCTCCGTGCTGAGCCAACCGCTGCAGTTGAGCGGTCACGAATGCCATACCACGGCTTCGATCGGAATCGCGATGTATCCCGCCGACGGCAATGACATATTGACGCTGACCAAGAACGCCGACATGGCGATGTACCTCGCCAAGGAGGACGGCAAGAACGGCTTTCGCTTCTTCAGCCGGGAAATCAGGACGCAGTCGATCGAGCGGCTGAAGATGGAGAGCGCCTTGCGCCGCGCGCTGGAGCGCGACCAGTTCACGCTGCACTATCAGCCCAAGATCGACATGGCGAGCGGCCAGATCACGGGCGTTGAGGCATTGTTGCGCTGGGACCATCCCGAAATCGGCAGCGTGTCGCCGGCACAATTCATTCCGCTGGCCGAGGAAACCGGGACGATCGTCCCGATCGGCCGCTGGGTGCTCAGGGAAGCCTGTGCGCAGAACATGGCCTGGCAGCGCCGCGGTTTGCGGCCGGTGACTATGGCAGTAAATCTCTCGCCGCGGCAGTTCGCCGACGGGCACCTGTTGCAGGACATCGACGAGGCGCTGGTGGCGAGCGGCATGTCGCCGGTGCTGCTGCAGCTCGAAGTCACCGAAAGCATGGTGATGCGCAACGTGTCGCGCGCCATCAAGATTCTCGACGCGATCCAGAGCCGCGGCATAAGGCTGGCGATCGATGATTTCGGTACCGGTTATTCGTCGATGTCGCTGATGAAGCATTTTCCGATCGACACCATCAAGATCGATCGCTCGTTCATTCGCGACCTGCCGGTCGATTCCGAGGATCAGGCCATCGCGCAGGCGATCATCAGCATGGGCAAGGCGCTCGGCATGACCGTCGTTGCCGAGGGCGTCGAGACCATTGAGCAACAGGCTTTCCTGCGCAGCCACGCCTGCGACGAGATGCAGGGTTTCCTGTTCTCCAGGCCGCTGCCTTCTGGGCAATTGGCCGACCTGTTGCGGGCCTCACCGGTGCTCGCGCCGCCGCTGCAACCGGAGGCCGGATCAGGGCTGGAAGGCGCTGTCGTCTGACGGCTGTGGGTGGAGATCGCGGACGTCCGTTGCTTCGGCTACGTCGGTTTTCCCGGGGAAATCGTAGGGCCACGGCGCGGAAGTCTGCCCCGCGAACGCCTTGAGAAAGATTTGCGCGCCCGCGGCAGAGGTCGAACCCTTGGGCAGGCCGAGTTGAACGCACCACTCTAGCGGCAGCGGCTCAGGCATGTTGCGCAGTTCCATGGCCGGTCCCCACCACCATGCCGGCGCCGGCGACCGTTCCTTTTCGGGAACGGCGCGCCAGCGTGCATATTCGCCGATCATCCGTTCAAACTGCAGTACCGCCGCGGGGTGCATTCAATCTCCTGACGCCAGATGATAGCGGCATCCGCAAAAGGCGCAATGCATGTCGGCCGGCTATTGGCGGCCATGCTGCCAGTGCGAGGTCACATCGGCGCCCGATTTGTTGAGATGCACGTGCTGATCGACATGATCGACCCACGACACCGGAATGAAGTGGTGGTGCTGGCCATCGGGCGAACTTTGTCTGGTCAGCTTGATCTGGTCGGTCCCCTCGAGATGGTCGACCTTTCCGACCGTCTTCTTGTCGGAAGAGATGACGTCCATGTGTTCCCGGATCTGTGAGGTGTCAGCCATGTTTCATTTTCCTCGAATGACTTGAGGATACAGAACGCGGCGCGGCCGGAATGGTTGCTAAGCCCAGGCTATCGTCAGGCGCGACACGCCTCGTGCCGCACAGCGCAACTGCAGCATGGAAATTGGATTTACGCCGGCCCGCGTGATGATAGGTTGCGCCTCCGATGAAAACAGTCAGGGAGGAGATTTACATGAAGCGCTTGTCGATGCTCGCTGCGGGTCTCTTGATGGGCGCCGCCGCAGTTCAGTTTTCAAGCATTGCATCGGGCCAGAGCGACGGTTGGGTGACGCTGGTCGACGACAAGAAGATGGGAGACTGGACCGAGGTCGGCAAGGCAAACTGGGCGATGAAGGACGGCGCACTGGTCGCCGACAAGATCACCGAGGGCAAAGATCCGTCCTATCTCGTCAGCAAGAAATCGTACAAGGACTTCCAGATCAAGGCCGAGTTCTGGGCCGACGACGATGCCAATAGCGGTATCTTCATTCGCTGCGATCAGTCGGCCAAGATCGATGCCAAGATCTGCTACGAGGTGAACATTTTCGACAAGCGGCCCGATCCGACCTATGGCACCGGCGCGATCGTCGATATCGCCAAGGTCGATCCGATGCCGAAGGCCGGCGGCAAGTGGAACACCTTCGAGATCACGGCCAAGGGCCCGCATCTCGTCGTCATATTCAACGGCCAGAAGACCGTCGATGTGCAGGATTCAAAACACGCCAGCGGTCCGCTGGCCCTGCAATACGGCTCGGGCGTGATGAAATGGCGCAAGGTTCAGATCAAGGAATTGTAGTCACGATCGGAGGAAGTCCGTTCCAACCTGGCGGGCCACCCGCTCCCAGCGGGTGAGCCTTTTTCAAGCCACGTTCATGCGGCGCGAATGACGATCGGGCCGCCCGGGGGCTGCATGATCTCCCCCCGATCGCGTGCTTGATGGCGTGCGGCTTCGGTAAGTCGTTGTCGCGCGGAGAGAATCGACGCGATGTGACCGAGTAGACACGGTCGCGCGAATTGTGTGCACGTTCTAGATGTGTTCGCGAAAGTTCATGATCGCCCTTGCCGCAGAGGCGTATGCTTAGGCTCGGGTCAGGGAAACTGGTGAATGCTGCCGTGGGGAGAGTCAACATGCCAGCCTACATCCACCAACACGATGACACCGAGCCGGCTTACGTGATTTGTCCGAGCTGTGTAGGGCTTCCGATGTACATTCGCGAAATCGAACCGCATTGGAGCATGGCAAAGATCGAATTCACCTATGAGTGTGCGGATTGTGGGGCGGAAGTCCGCCAGACTGTGGTGAAGCCGGAGTCGCGGCACTAGCTGCGCGACTTGTAGGGTGGGTTGGCCGGGGGGCGTCGCGCACCATCTGTCTTGCCTGATGGCGAGCTGCGCTGTGCCAACCCACCCTACGATGCTTCAAACCCGCCTTACCACACCCGGCTGTCCGGGATTGCATTCCAGTGCGTCGCGATCCCACTTCGCGGCGTTCGCGGCGGCGTCATAGGTGCTGTTCAGAAAATCGAGCAGCGCCTCGTCGGGGTCATCGGCCTTGCGCACGGCATCATAGGGCAGGACGAATTCGCTCATCGCTTCGCTGAAGAACGCCGCGTCCGGCCGCACCTTCGCCGTCCTGAAGCCTGCCGGTTCCGGATAGGCGTAGGAATAGAATGCGGGATAATCGACAGCGCCGCTGCCGGGCCAGAAGCCGGCGCTGCTGACTTCGTGCGAATAGGCTTCATGCGCGACCGCGTCGGGCAGGTTGGGCACGCCGCCGGGATGGCGCGGCGCGCGGCGTCCCGAGAAGCGCGTCACCGCGAGGTCGAAACTGCCCCAGAAAAAATGGACCGGGCTCGACTTGCCGAGGAAGCCGGTACGGAATTGCTTGAACACGCGGTCGCAGTTGACGAGGATCTGCAGCAGGCGCCCGACGGCATCGGGGTCGTAGGACGCGTGTGCGGTATCCTGTGAAAATCGCACCGGGTCAGGCAGTTCGTTCGGCATCTCGTCGATGGCGACGGAGATGCCGAGTTCGGCAAGCGCCTCCATGATGGCGGCATGGAAGCTCGCGACGGAATGACCCGGCAGCGCAAAGTGCCGATTCACGCCATCGCTGGTCGAGATGCGCAGGCGATGATCGATGAAATCGAAGTCGATCTGGAATGTCCGCGTGCCGTCCGGCACCGGCGAGGTCGTCAATCCGCGCGGCGTGACATATAGCGTCACGTGCCAGGAATGATTGAGCCAGGGGGATTTGGCCAGGCGGATCTTGCCGACGATCTGGGTCCACAAATGCAGCGTGGCATAGGTCTCGCGCCATTCCTCGGTCGGCAGGTCCGGCCACGCGGTTCTAAAATTGCTGCTCATGACTGAACCCCTGTGCGAGTGTCACTGGCTCATAACGGATATCACGAATCCGACAGGTGGGGCGGCATTGCCCGATGAGAATGCCGCCCCTGTCGCATCAGCCATGCAGCTTGCTGGCGGTCTCTGCAATCACCTTGCCCTGATAGCGCGCGCCGGCGAGTTCGTTCTCGCTCGGCTGGCGGCCGCCGTCGCCGCCGGTGATCACGGCGTCGATCGTGGCAGTTTCGCCGGTCGGGACCGGGATGGCGTTCGCACCCGATCCACCGTCCGTCGCGGTGGGAGAGCCGGCACTACCCGCGGTACCGGCCGTCCCCGTCGTCGGCGTGCTGTAGGTCACACTCTGGGCCTGAGCCGCCCCCGGCGACAAGGGGCCCGCCAAAAGGAGA